>NZ_JBHURI010000061.1:0-26160 GCF_042673425.1 Agromyces sp. NPDC056965
GCCGCGACATCCGTGTCTCAGCTGAAGGCGTTCTGCAGGTCGAGGATGACCCGCGGGATCGCGTCCATCTGCGCCTGCGCGAGCAGTACGACCACGGCGTAGCAGATGACCGTGATGAGCGGCACCCACGAGAGCCAGCTGCCCGCGATGCGCCGGACGCGTGCCGATGCCGGAATATGCCCTTCGCGGAGGTTGTACAGCGTCAGCGCCCAGAACGTGGGGATCGTGACCGCCCACGTGAGCATGCACCAGGGGCACAGCACGTCGAGCACGTAGATGCTCTGGTAGATGAGCCAGCCGACGAACACGAGCGCGCCGGCGACGCCGACGTTGAAGGCCACCCAGAACCAGCGCGAGAACGTCGCCCCGGCGAGGATCGCGACGGCGATCGTGATGACCACGGGCCAGGCCATCAGGCCGATGAACGGGTTCGGGAAGCCGAAGACCGCGCCCTGCCACGACGCCAGGTTGGTGCTGCAGCCGACCAATACACCCACATTGCACGAGGGGATGTGCGACGGGTCGGAGAGCGAGAGCACCTTCTCGATGGAGAGCTCGAACGCTGCGAGGAGGCCGAGGCCCCCGGCGATCAGCAGGAAGACGGCGAGGCCGACGGGTCGGGAACGGGTGGGGGAGTCCGGCATGCTCGGATTATGGCATGCCGATTCCGCCCTCGGCTGCGAGAGCATGCGATAATCGAATGAGTCGTCCGGGCCGCGCCCGGCACGACGCCAATGAGGGCTTTGAGGATGCAGCGCATCCAGTGGGCGGTGAAGGCACCGCAAGACGTGGCGACACAGGCAACCTGCCGGTCGCAGTAATGAAGGATTCAGCGGTTCGGCGCAAGCGCGGAGCCGCTCCAGACGAGTACGGGACGACGGCGCGGCTGTCGGAACCGGCGTAGGAGTGCACCAGAGATGGTGGAAGGCAACGAGAAGAACACGAACGAACCCGAGGCCGGCAGCGGCTCGACCAGGCGTCGCGGCGGCCTCTTCGGAGCCCGGCGCGGTCGCGCGAAATCCGTCGAGACCCAGGTGACGCCCGAGGTCGAGGCGCCGGCCGCGCCGACGGCCGAGACCCCGGCGACGGATGCCGCAGCGCCGGTCGTTCCCGAGACGGTCGGCGCGACGAGCGCCGAGACCGCCCCGGCGACCACGCCCGCGACGCCCGACGTCGAGCCGGCCGAAGCGGCGGGTGCCGAGGCGTCCGCTGCGACCGCCGAGGTCGTCGTCGAAGCCGTGGTCGAGGCCGTCGAGGTCTCGCCGATCCCCGCGACCCTCACCACGACGTCGCTGATCTTCCACGCGCCGCCCGTGCTCGTGGGCTTCGATCGGCCGGAGCGCGACGAGCGCGGCGGCCGTGACGACCGCGGCGGTCGTGAGCAGGCCCGTGACGACCGTGCCGGTCGCGAGCGCGACGACGACGAGTTGTCGACGGTTCGCCGCCGTACGCGCCGTCGCAGCGGCGAAGAGGGCCGCACGAACACCGACGAGCCCGCCAACACGGTCGTCAAGGTGCGCAAGCCCCGCGAGGTCGAACTCATCACCGAGCCGCAGAAGGTCAAGGGCTCGACCAGGCTCGAGGCGAAGAAGCAGCGCCGGCGCGACGGCCGCGATGCCGGCCGCCGCCGTGCGGTGATCACCGAGGCCGAGTTCCTCGCCCGCCGCGAATCGGTCGACCGTTCGATGGTCGTGCGCGAGAAGGGCGGCCGCATCCAGATCGGCGTGCTCGAAGACGGCGTGCTCGTCGAGCACTACGTCGCGCGCAACCAGGACGCATCCCTCATCGGCAACGTCTACCTCGGTCGCGTGCAGAACGTGCTGCCGAGCATGGAGGCCGCGTTCGTCGACATCGGTCGCGGCCGGAACGCCGTGCTGTACTCGGGCGAGGTCGACTGGGAGGCGGCAGCCGAGAACGGCGAGAAGAACCAGCCCCGCCGCATCGAGCTCGCGCTGAAGCCGGGCGACCGGGTGCTCGTGCAGGTCACCAAGGACCCGGTGGGCCACAAGGGCGCCCGCCTCACGAGCCAGGTCTCGCTGCCCGGCCGCTACCTCGTGTACGTGCCCAACGGCTCGATGAACGGCATCAGCCGCAAGCTCCCCGACACCGAGCGCGCACGCCTGAAGAAGATCCTCAAAGAGGTGCTGCCCGACAACCAGGGCGTCATCGTGCGCACCGCGGCCGAAGGTGCCACCGAAGAGCAGCTCACGCTCGACGTGAACCGCCTCATCGCGCAGTGGGCCGACATCTCGACCCAGCTCGAGAAGGTGCAGGCGCCCGCGCTGCTGCACTCCGAGCCCGACCTGCTCATCAAGATCGTCCGCGACGTCTTCAACGAGGACTTCCAGAAGATGGTCATCGAGGGCGACGAGGCGCGTCAGACGATCGAGCGGTACCTCCGCGCGGTCGCGCCCGACCTGCTCGAGCGCGTCGAGGCGTACGCCGGTGAGCGCGACTCCTTCGACGAGTTCCGCATCAGCGAGCAGATCGAGAAGGCGCTCGACCGCAAGGTCTGGCTGCCCTCGGGCGGCTCGCTCGTCATCGACCGCACCGAGGCGATGACCGTCGTCGACGTCAACACGGGCAAGTTCGTCGGCTCGGGCGGCAACCTCGAAGAGACCGTCACGAAGAACAACCTCGAAGCGGCCGAAGAGATCGTGCGCCAGCTGCGCCTGCGCGACATCGGCGGCATCATCGTCGTCGACTTCATCGACATGGTGCTCGAGTCCAATCGCGACCTCGTGCTGCGTCGTCTCGTCGAGTGCCTCTCGCGCGACCGCACGAAGCACCAGGTCGCCGAGGTCACCTCGCTCGGCCTCGTGCAGATGACCCGCAAGAAGCTCGGCCTGGGCCTCCTCGAGTCGTTCAGCGAGCCCTGCGAGATCTGCGCCGGCCGCGGAATCATCGTGCACCACGAGCCCGTCGTGAAGCACCGCAGCGCCCAGCAGTCGCAGCCCGAGCGACGCGGTCGCGGTCGCGGCGGCAACCAGCAGCAGCCCGCGCAGGCGCCCGCCGAGCCCAAGGCTCACACCGGCACCCACGCGATCACCGACGACGTGAAGAACGCACTCGCGCAGATCGCGGCGTCGACGATTCCGCACACCGAGCACAAGGCCGACGAGCCGGTGGCGGATGCCGCGGGGCAGGCGCCCGCCGCCTCGAACGGCGACACGGGCCGTGCACCGAAGGCCGACGCCGACGAGAAGCCGGCCGAGTCCTCGGGCGGCGGCCGTCGTCGCGGTCGTCACCGCCGGGTGTCGCAGGATCAGGGAGCGGCGGCAGCCGCCTCCGAGCCCGCGGCCGCGCCTGCTGCTGCGTCGGTCGAGGCCCCCACGGCGCCGGTGGCGCCCGAGGTCGCTCCGATCCTCGACCTGCCCGTGCCCCCGGTGTCGCGCAAGCGCCCCGCTCGGGTCGCCGAGACCGAGGTGCTCCTCGACTCGGTGCTCGATGCGCTTCCCGCTCCGAAGAAGGCCGGCGAGGGGCGCACGCGCAGCCGTCGCGTCTCCACCGCCGCACTCAGCACCACCGCCGGCGGCCAGCCCGTGATCACCCGGGCCGACGGCTCGGGCGACGCAGCGGCATCCGACTCAGCCGAGTGACGACCGGGCTGCGCGCTCACGCCGTTCACGCGGCGTGACGCGCAGTCCGCTCTTCCGGAGTCGCTCGACGAGCTCCCTCGGCGAGACCGGCACGGCCCCCGCGGCCACGAGGTCGTCGTACCGTTCGACCGGCACGTCGTAGTGGTCGAGATCGAACGATCTCGGCGGCAGTCCGGTTCTCTCAGCGAACTCGCGGAGTTCGCTGATGGACTCGTCGCTGACGAGGTGAGCCCAGACGGTGCCGTGCTTCGGCCAGAGCGGCGTGTCGATGAGCACGGTCATGGGCCGATCCTACGCGTCGAGCCCGCGACGCGCCGGTGGAAGCGGTTTGACCGGCCCCCTGACATCCGGTAAACTCGACCGTTGGTGCCGCCGCTTATCACGGTGCGTCCATCCGCAGGTCTCCGGGGCTCGGTCCTCCGAACTCCAGAATCGCCTGCACATCAGTTTTCTGCCAGTCACCACCCTTCTTCCCGCTGGGGCGACCGCGCAGTGACACCCCATCAGACAGTCGGGGCCTCAGGGCTCCCCAGAGATAGGTACGAGTAGTGGTTTACGCAGTAGTGCGCGCCGGCGGTCGGCAGGAGAAGGTCGAAGTCGGCACCATCGTGACGATGGACCGCATCAAGGCAGACAAGGACGGCAACGTCCAGCTCGCCGCGGTGCTCCTCGTCGACGGCGACAAGATCACCTCCGACGCCAAGGCGCTCGAGAAGGTCACGGTCACGGCCGAGGTCCTCAACGACCTCCGCGGTCCGAAGATCGTGATCCAGAAGTTCAAGAACAAGACCGGCTACAAGAAGCGCCAGGGGCACCGTCAGGACCTCACGCGCGTCAAGGTCACTGGAATCAAGTAAGGGCCCGGGAGAAGCGAAATGGCACACAAAAAGGGAGCAAGCTCCACTCGCAACGGTCGTGACTCCAACGCGCAGCGCCTCGGCGTGAAGCGCTTCGGCGGCCAGGTCGTCGGCGCAGGCGAGATCATCGTCCGCCAGCGCGGCACGCACTTCCACCCGGGCGCGGGCGTCGGTCGCGGTGGCGACGACACCCTGTTCGCGCTCGAGGCCGGTGCAGTGCAGTTCGGCAACAAGGGCGGCCGCAAGGTCGTCAACATCGTGGCGGTCGGCGAATAGTCGATCGACGTTCATCGTGAGGGCGGGCTTCGGCCCGCCCTCACGTGTTTTACTCGGTTTGGAGGATGCAGCATGGTCAGCTTCGTCGACGAGGTGACGCTGTTCCTGCGTGCCGGTCACGGCGGGAACGGCTGCGTGTCCGTCCGCCGTGAGAAGTTCAAGCCCCTCGCCGGCCCCGACGGCGGCAACGGCGGCACCGGCGGCGACATCGTGCTCATCGCCGACCCCCAGGTGACGACGCTGCTCGGCTACCACGGGCGTCCGCACCGCTCCTCCGCGAACGGTCAGCCCGGCATGGGCGACCACCGCGCCGGGGCCGTCGGCGAGACCCTCGAACTGCCCGTGCCCGTCGGCACCGTCGTGAAGACCACCGACGGCGTCGAACTCGCCGACCTGACCGAGCCCGGCTCGCGCTTCGTCGCGGCGGCCGGCGGCCTCGGCGGTCTCGGCAACGCCGCCCTCGCGACCACGAAGCGCAAGGCCCCGGGCTTCGCGCTGCTCGGCACCCTCGGCGACGAGGTCGACATCACGCTCGAGCTCAAGTCCATCGCCGACGTCGCGCTCGTCGGCTACCCGTCGGCCGGCAAGTCGAGCCTGATCGCCGCCATGTCGGCCGCGCGACCGAAGATCGCCGACTACCCGTTCACGACGCTTCACCCGAACCTCGGCGTCGTCCAGGCGGGCGACCACCGCTTCACGGTGGCCGACGTTCCCGGCCTCATCGAGGGCGCCAGCGAGGGCAAGGGCCTCGGGCTCGAGTTCCTCCGGCACGTCGAGCGCTGCTCGGCCCTGCTGCACGTGCTCGACTGCGCCACGCTCGAGCCCGGCCGCGACCCGATCTCCGACCTCGAGGTCATCCTCGCGGAGCTCGCCGCGTATCCCGTGCCCGAGGGGCAGCTTCCGCTCCTCGAGCGCCCGCAGATCATCGCGCTCAACAAGATCGACGTGCCCGAGGCGCGCGAGCTCGCCGAGTTCGTTCGCCCCGATCTCGAGGCGCGCGGCTACCGCGTGTTCGAGATCTCGACCGTCAGCCACGAAGGCCTCCGCCAGCTCGGATTCGCGCTCGGCGAGCTCGTCGACACGGCGCGTGCCGAGGCTGAAGCCGCGATCCCGCCGGCACCCGAGCGCATCGTCATGCGCCCGAAGGCCTCCAACGACCCCGGTTTCACCGTGCGTGCAGAAGGCGGCAGCTACGGCACCATGTACCGCGTGCTCGGCCAGAAGCCCGAGCGCTGGGTGCAGCAGACCGACTTCACGAACGACGAGGCCATCGGCTTCCTCGCCGACCGCCTCGCGAAGCTCGGCGTCGAAGATGCGCTCGTGCGCGCCGGCGCCGATGCCGGTTCGACCGTCGTGATCGGCAAGGGTGCGGGAGTCGTCTTCGACTGGGAGCCCACGCTCACCTCGACGGCCGAGCTCATCACGGCACCGCGCGGCACCGACGCGCGACTCGACGAGAACCGTCGTGCCACCCGTGCCGAGCGACGCAGCGAGTACTACGAGCGCATGGACGCCAAGGCGGAAGCCCGCGCCGAACTCGAGCGCGAGCGCACGGCGGGCATGTGGAACGAGCTCGACGAGCAGACCGACGCGGAGAGCGCAGCCGGCGCCGACGCGGCCCGCGAGACGGGTGCCGGAGCCGGGAAGGACGCGAACGGCGAGGACCGGGAATGACCCCGGCCTCGCGCGCGGAGATCCCCACCGCGTCCCGCATCGTCGTGAAGGTCGGCTCCTCGTCGATCAGCGGTGAGAACTCGGAGCAGATCGGTCCGCTGGTCGATGCGCTGGCCGCAGCACACGCGCGGGGCGCCGAGATCGTGCTCGTCTCCTCCGGCGCGATCGCGACCGCCATCCCGTTCCTCAGCCTCGACGGGCGACCGACCGACCTCGCGACCCAGCAGGCAGCGGCAGCGGTCGGCCAGAACGTGCTCATGTGGCGCTACCAGACGAGCCTCGACCGTTACGGGGTGCTCGCGGGTCAGGTGCTGCTCACCGCGGGCGACCTCGAGAACTCGACCCCCCGATCGAATGCGCAGCGCGCGATGGACCGGTTGCTCTCGCTCCGCATCCTGCCGATCGTCAACGAGAACGACACCGTCGCGACCCACGAGATCCGGTTCGGCGACAACGACAGGCTCGCGGCCCTCGTCGCCGAGCTCATCGGTGCCGACCTGCTCGTGCTGCTCTCCGACGTCGACGCGCTGTACACGAAGCCGCCGCATCTCGACGGCGCACGGCGAATCGAGCACGTGCCCTACGGTGACGCTCTCGCCGGTGTCGAGATCGGATCAACCGGTCGCGCCGGGGTCGGCACCGGGGGAGCGGAGACCAAGGTCTCGGCAGCCCGCATCGCGGCCGACGCCGGCACGTCGGTGCTGATCACGGCGACGCCGCTCGTCGCCGAGGCGCTCGCGGGCGACGACATCGGCACCTGGTTCGACCCGGCGCCATCGCGTCACACAGCGGAGCGCGACCCCCTGCTCGCCTAGGCTGGGAGCATGGAGCAGCTCGACCTCGACGTCTCGGTGATCGACACCCGTCTGGCCGCGGCGAAAGTCGCCTCACGGCGCCTCGCCCGCGCCTCGACCGCTGAGAAGGACGCGGCGCTCGAGCAGGTCGCCGTGCTGCTCGCCGAACGTTCCGACGAGATCATCGAGGCGAACGCGCTCGACCTCGAAGCAGGTCGCACCGCCGGACTCGGCACCGGCCTGCTCGATCGACTCACCCTCGACGAGCGGCGGGTCGCTGCGTTGTCCGACGCCGTGCGCGAGGTCATCGGACTCACCGACCCGGTCGGTGACACGGTCAGCGGTCGCTCGCTGCCGAACGGCGTGCGCATCGACCAGATCCGCGTACCGCTCGGCGTCATCGGGGCGATCTACGAGGCCCGACCGAACGTGACGATCGACATCGCCGTGCTCGCATTGAAGAGCGGCAATGCCGTCGTGCTCCGCGGCGGCACGGCCGCCGAGCAGACGAACCGGGTTCTGCTCGGCGTGCTTCGCGACGCCCTCGATGCAGCGGGCCTGCCCGCCGACGCGGTGCAGACCGTCGACGACTTCGGCCGTGCCGGCGCCCGTCACCTCATGCAGGCGCGCGACTACGTCGACGTGCTGATTCCTCGGGGCAGCGCCGGACTCATCCGCGCCGTCGTCGACGAGGCGAAGGTGCCGGTCATCGAGACCGGGGCCGGGGTCGTGCACATGTTCCTCGACGAGAGCGCTCGCGAAGACTGGGCGGTCGACCTCGTGCACAACGCGAAGACGCAGCGGCCGAGCGTCTGCAACGCGCTCGAGACGCTGCTCGTGCACGTCGACGCCGCCGAACGGCTCCTGCCGCCGGTGATCGCGCGGCTCGAGGCATCCGGAGTCACCGTGCACGGCGACGAGCGCGTTCGCGCGATCCGGCCCGAGGTGCAGCCCGTCACCGACGAGGACTGGGCCACCGAGCACATGTCGCTCGACATCTCCGTGGGCGTCGTCGACTCGATCGACGACGCGATGGCGCACATCCGCCGGTACTCGACGAAGCACACCGAGTCGATCGTGACGAACGATCTCGGCAACGCCGAGCGCTTCCTCAACGAGGTCGACGCCGCCGCCGTCATGGTGAACGCATCGACCCGATTCACCGATGGGGCGGAGTTCGGCTTCGGCGCAGAAGTGGGCATCTCCACGCAGAAACTGCACGCGCGCGGGCCCATGGGCCTGCCCGAGCTCACGAGCACGAAGTGGATCGTGCGTGGTGCCGGACATGTGCGCGGCTGACCTCGCTAGACTGTCTGGAGCACGACCCGCAGGATTCGAAAGGAACGGCGAATGAGCCTTGTCACCGCAGTGCAGACCGCGACGGTGTTGACCGAGACGGTGCACGCGAGAGAGCTGCCGATGGAGTCCTGGGTCTACGGCCTGATCGCACTCGTCATCTTCGCCGCCCTCGGGTTCATCGTGGCCTCCTACCGTGACGTGGCCAACCGCCACGCCGCCAAGGCCGCGGCATACGCCGCACGCCACGCCGGAGACGAGCACGGCGGCCACTGAGGCGGGCGAGCACGCGATGACGGTCGCGGAGCGCCGGCCTCGTATCGGAGTGATGGGTGGAACGTTCGACCCCATTCACCACGGCCACCTGGTCGCGGCGAGTGAGGTCGCGCAATCGCTCGACCTCGATGAGGTCGTGTTCGTGCCGACCGGGCAGCCGAGCTACAAGTCGAACGTCACGCAGGCCGAGCACCGCTACCTGATGACGGTCATCGCCACGGCGTCGAACCCGCGGTTCACGGTGAGCCGCGTCGACATCGATCGCGAGAAGCCGACGTTCACGATCGACACGCTGCGCGACATACGCCGTGAACGCCCCGACGCCGATCTCTACTTCATTACCGGCGCCGACGCCATCGCGCAGATCCTCTCCTGGAAAGACGTGCAGGAACTCTGGGATCTCGCGCACTTCGTTGCTGTGAGTCGTCCGGGACATGTGCTGTCCGTTTCGGGATTGCCGGAGCAAGACGTAAGCTTGCTGGAAGTTCCGGCACTTGCGATCTCGTCGACCGATTGCCGGAGCCGGGTGCGCCGGGGTTTCCCGGTGTGGTACTTGGTGCCCGATGGGGTCGTCCAGTACATCTCCAAGCACCATCTCTACCGGAGTGTCGAATGACGTCGTCGCAGGATCCGCCGCTGACGCGCCGCGAAATGCGCGAACGCGAGCGACTGCTGGAGCAGCAGGAGCCTTCGGCGACCCCGGATGCCGCTGGGCAGACGCTTCCCGTCCCCGACGCCTTCCCGCCCGTGGCGCCGCAGCCACCGGTGCAGCCCGCCCCGGTGCAGTCGATGCCGGCGCCCGCTGTGCCGGCCCAGTCGGTTCCCGCGCCCGCGTTGCCGGTTTCGGCGGCGAGTCCCGCATATGCGGCACCCCGCCCGGCCGGTGGATTCGGCGAGCCCGGCGTCTCGTTCCCGGCGGCCCCGCCCATGGCGACTCCGCAGCAGAGCCCCTTCGCGCCGCGTCCGGTGATTCCCGCGCCGGCACCCGCGGCGCCTGCCCCGGTTCAGCCGCAGGGCGACGCCGGGTCGTATCCGCGTGCGGCCGCCCCGCAGCCGCCGGCCGCTCCGGAGCGTGAAGCGTACGAGGCGACGACGCCCGAGCGCACACTCACCCGTCGCGAGCTTCGGGCCATGCTCGATGGCAACCAGCTCGACGAGTTCGACTTCGAAGACGACGAGATCGACGGTCCCGCTGCGCAGTCGCAGCAGCCGGCTCCGGCCGCCGCGTCGTTCCCGGCAGCAGGGGGCCCGGCGCATCCGGTTCGTCACGACGAGGCCATCGCTTCGCCGTCGCCCGCAGTGGGGCACTGGACCTCGCAGTTGAACGCCCCGGTCGAGTCGGCCGAGCCGTTCGACCAACTGCTGTCCCGCGGCGGTGTCAGTCACGGCGTCCCCACGACCACGAACGCGTTGATCCTGCCGACACTGCCCGACCACGGATCGCTCGGCGGCACCCCGCTCGCGGCGAGCGGCGAGATCATCGCCACCGGTTCGATCGACCTTCCGCGTTCCTACGGCGCGACGGGCGTGCACCCGAGCCGCATCGACTCGTCCGATGTCGACCGCCTCTTCGACCAGATCGAAGAGGCCGGCACCGGCGCCGCGCCGGTCGCGGCGACGCGCGCCATCAGCACCCAGGGCGCAGCCCGCGCCATGATCGCCCCGCCGAAGAAGGAGGGCATGAACGTTCCGCTCGTGCTCGCCGTGACCGCCGGAGTGCTCGCACTCGGCGTCGTCGCCACCCTCGTCATCGGCGCCGTCGCGGGGCTGTTCTGATCCGAGACAACCACAACGCACCGGAAGTGAGCGCATGACTGCATCCGACCAGGCCCTCGAGACGCTCGCACTGGCAGCGCGTGCGGCTGATTCGAAGGGCGGCGACGACCTCGTCGCACTCGACGTGTCACGCCAGATCCCGTTCGCCGACGTGTTCCTCATCGTCACCGGCAACTCGGAGCGCAACGTCATCGCGATCGCCGATGAGATCGAAGACGTGCTCGGCCGCGCCGGCACGCCGACGAAGCGTCGTGAGGGGCACCAGGTCGGTCGATGGATCCTGCTCGACTTCGGTGACCTCGTCGTGCACGTCTTCCACCAGGAGGAGCGTCTGTACTACGGTCTCGAGCGCCTCTGGGCCGACTGCCCGGCGCTTCCCGTGGCGCCGTTGCTCGCCGCGAGCAGCTGATCGGGGCGGGCTTCACCGGTCGAGGGTCCCTCGATTTCGTCTGCGGGCGGAGGCTGGTGTAAGCTCAATTCGTTGCCTCAAGCGAGGCAGAACGGGTCTGTGGCGCAGCTGGTAGCGCACCTGCATGGCATGCAGGGGGTCAGGGGTTCGAGTCCCCTCAGATCCACCAACACCCCCGAAGAACTCAGGTTCTTCGGGGGTTTTTGCGTGCAAGCCCCCGTGGGGCGTTTCTCGATCGCCCCGATGCGCACAGCGATCCGCAACCGCGCACGTCATGCGACGAATACGGCATCGGTGCCGGCCCTGATGCGAACGCCCGAGCGAGGGTTGAATATGAGCATTGCCCGGACTCACGACGTTCACCTCCATCGTGAAGGGGACTGACCATGGCGACGACGCAGGTTCTCGAGATCCGCATCCACGGCATTGCCAACGCACCGCCGCAGGACATGCTGTCGACGACCGCCGACCACGTCGAGAAGAGCATCGGCGACCAGAATGGATCCTTCTGGATCCGCGCCGACGGCAAGCAGGACGACGGTACTGATGCCCCGCACCGTATCGAGGCCTACTCGTGGGGGAACCAGGCCCGCAGTGGCGGCTCGGCGCTCGCCCTGATCGGCCGCGCGATCGTGCACCTGAGCTGGCTGTTCGTGCTACCGTTCGGGCTCACGAACCTCGCATACTGGACGCGGCGGAACATACCCGGCGACGACCAGCAGGTGCCGGGGGACATGGCGGGCGAGGTGGATCGCCTCGTCGTGGCCGGCACTGGCGGCGCAGCCGCAGCACGTCCGCGCTGGAATGCAGGCATCGGCGCGGTGTGGATTCGTTGGTTCGGTCTGCTGCAGACGCTCTTCTACACGGCCGGGTTCATGTCGGTCTCGGTCGATCTCGTCGCCGTGCAGTGCTACCGCACCGGGGACACCGAGCTCGTCTGCGCGGCGCTGCCCGGGTGGTTCGACGCATTCGTCGACATGACGCCGATCGGCCGGTCAGCGCTCTTCAGCATCCTGCCCGTGATCGTCATGCTGCTCATCTACCTGATCGGCCTGCGCGTGCGCGGCACGTTCGAACCGAACCGCCAGGAGGTCGGCCTCGAGGACCGGGTCATGGCGAAGTCCGTCGGACCCGGAGTGCGCTCGGCGCGGACCGCAGCGTCGAAGACCGGCGCGGCCGACGCTGCGACGAAATCGTCGCCGAAGACCGCCTCTGCTGCGTCCGTCTCAGAAGTGCACACAGAACCCCCCGCGAAACCGCTCCTCGGCTCCCGCGGGTTCTGGCGCGTCGCACGGATCGGCCCGACCTCGGAGCGCGCGCATTTCGCGGGTGCGCTCGCGCTCGTGCTCCTGCTGCTCGCCTTCGATGCCGTCGTCGAGCTGGCCCCCTTCGCCGACGCGGCGAACCCGTTCGACTGGCCGGGATACGCGCTCGCGACGGCACCCATCCAGGCGACCGCCGTCATCGTCGCGTTCCTGCTCATCGCGGGCGCATTCGTGCTGAGCGCACTCGGCGGCGTCGACCCCGAGAAGCCGCCGATCCTCGTCATCCGCGGGCTTGCGCTCACCCTGCTCGTGGTCTCGATCCTCTCGTACGCCCTGTGGGTGTGGCTCGCAATCGGCACGCCGGAGGACTCCGCCGGAGCCGGTGACCGGGAGTACGCCAGCCTCACGATCACCCCGGGCGTCATCGCCACCGTCTGCGCGCTCATCGCCCTCTGGAGTCTCACCTGGGCGTACCCCCGTCGCCGCGTCTGGAGCGGCCTGGTGCTCATCCTGGCGTTCGGGTCGGTGCTCTACGGCGAGCTGATCGCCGCAGAAGACGAGGTCGCTCACGCAGTGCTGTCGTACGTGGCCGCCGGACTGGCGGTCTTCGCACTGCTCATCGGCTACGCCTTCCATTCGAAGGCCGAGAGGCTCGAGCGACGATTCCTCGGCTGGCACGGCAACGGGGCCGCGGTCTCCATGCTCCTCTCGCTCTTCTCCTCGATGGTGATCACCAGCCTGCTCGTGGTCGGAGCGCACGCATGGCTGTCCACGTCGACGGTGTCTGCCGAGACTGACGATCGCATCTGGCGTGTCCTGCCCGACGGTACCAAGCAGTCGCTCGTGGCACCGGACTTCTACGAGCGCTTCTCAGTGTCGCTCCTCTTCATCCTCGTTGCGCTGCTGACGCTCGCGATCGTCGTGGCCTCGACGGCCTTTTCGAAGGTGCCCCGGCTGCTGGTGCCGACGCTGGAGTTCCCGACCGGTACGCCGCAGCCTCGGCGGACCGCCGACGAGAACCGGGGCGGCATCGAGGATCTGGCGGCCGGCGATCCGAACGCGCCCTACCCCGCGACCGAGGGATCGCTGAACGACAAGGAGCGGGCCGTCGCGTCGGCACGCCGCCTCGCAGGCCTCGCGCATCGTGGCGAGCCCATCCTCTCCGCACTCGCGATCCTGACCGCGTTCGCGCTCGTGCCGCTCACCGTCCCGTACTTCGCCGAGCTCGCGAAGGGCGCCGCAGGTACCGAGCAACGCGCGTTCTGGATGTCCCTGACGGACGTGTCGGCATGGGCGCTCGGCCTCCTCGCGATCGCCGCCACCACGTGGGTGATCACGAACGCCGTGACGTCGACCGAGCGCCCGCTCGGTCTGGTCTGGGACATCATCTGCTTCTTCCCCCGCGCGGGACATCCGTTCACGCCGCCTTGCTACGCCGAACGCACGGTGCCGGAACTGGAGGAGCGAATCGAGGACTGGTTCGCCGGCGGCGCGCAGGGCGAGCGAGCCGTCCTCCTCTCAGCGCACTCCATGGGCGCACCGATCGCGGTCGCCGTCGCCTTCGCCGTGCTCTCCGGCGGCGCGCCGATCAGCGACGGTGGGGACGACCCGAAACACGTCCGGGCCGAGGTGCCGACCGACCGCTTCGCCATGCTCACGTACGGTGTACAGCTCCGGGCCTACTTCGGTCGGTTCTTCCCCGCGGTGTTCGGACCGCGGGTGATCGGCAACGAACCGACCTTCGAACCCTCGCTCGTCGCGCGGGATCCCTGGGCTGCGGAAATCCGCCGCGAGTACGGCATGTCGCGTCCCAAGCGGTGGTGGCGGCCCTGGGCGCGGGCGGATGCCGATGCCGGAACGCTCGCGGCCGCGGCCAAGCCATCGGAGACGTTCGTATCCGTGCTCGGGGGCACCAACGCGACGACGCCTCAGTGGCGCAACCTCTGGCGCCGAACCGACTACCTGGGTTTCCCCGCGAATCGCTACCGACCCGGTGACGCGATCGACCGCGGCGCGAGCGAGCGCATGCCCCGCACGTACCTCTGGAGCGTGGCGCGCCACAACGGATACCTCGGCACGCTGCAGTACGTTGCGGCGCGATCGGAACTGCTCGAGGTCATCGCGCCCGCGGCCGACGTCGATGACGGGGCGCGACCCGACGAAGGTACGCCCGCGCCCGACGAGCGGTCCGCGCAGTCCCAGCAACGCGGCAACCGGCCGCCCAGTCCGGCGCGCTAGCGTCCTGGCGATCATCGCGCCGATGCGATGGCACGCGTGTGCGGCAGCCGGAGGATTGTGACACAAAGGCAGCGGGGCACGTCACCGTCGGCGTTCCGATGGATATTCTGGTCACGCTCACGCACCGTGGGCCGATTGGCGGGTGCGTTGACCTTCTCCTCAGCTCCTTCGGGCCGCATCGAGAACGCAGTCTCGGTGGCGGTCTTCGGCGGCTTGCGCCTGCTCCGCCCGGATGTCGATCTCATGAGTCGACCGCCTCGTGAACGGCTCATCCTCGCGAGCCTCATCGCCGCCCGCGGCAATACGGTCTCGATCGGAGAGCTCGTCGACTTGCTCTGGGGCGATGAGCCGCCGTCGACGGCGGTCAACCAGGTGCAACGGCATGTCGGCGAGTTGCGTCGCCTGTTGGAGCCGGAGCTGCCGGCACGGGCCACTGGAACGGCGGTGCTCGGTGCGGGGGAGGGATACCGGCTCGACCCAACAGTCGTCGAGTCCGACCTCCTGCGCGTTTCGCAACTGTGGTCCGAGGCGCGACGGTCTTCGGTCGAGCACGCAGCGCTCACGTACGTCGAAGCGCTCGAACTCGCCGCCGGAACGCCGTTCAGCGGACTCGGCTGGGAAGCCCTGGCGCGACCGTCGTTCGCCGCGGTCGAGCGCGACCGTATCGCTCTTGCGCTCGACGCGGCCGAGTGCGCGCTCGAGCTGCGTGATCCGTCGTCACTCGCCGTCGCGATCGAGAGCGTGGCGGCCGACGCCCCTCTCGACGAACGCCTGCAGGCGAGACTGGTGACATTGCTGGCGCGCTGCGGTCGTCGCGCCGATGCGATCGCGGTGTACGACGCCGCCAGGCGGCGCCTGTGGGAGGAGCTCTCGATCGCGCCGGGCGCCGAGCTACAAGCCGCCGTCGACGACGTCCTGAGCGACGATGAGCGGGCCGCGCCCGGCGCGGACGCTCCGCAGAAGCTCCCGCTCGCCCCTGCGGCGGTCGTGGACCGGGAAGGCATCCGCACGCTGCTCGAGGAGACGACGGCGAACGCCTTGCGCGGCGAGCCAGCCATCCTCGCGATCAGCGGCATGGCCGGAATCGGCAAGACGACGCTCGCGGTGCAGTGGGCGCACTCCGTCGCCGACCGATTTCCCGACGGCCAGCTGTTCGTCAACCTGCGCGGATACGCGCCGGAAGGCGAGGCGCTGTCGGATACGGAGGCACTGGGCCAGTTGCTGGCCGACCTCGGCGGATCCGTCGCCGGGATCCAGGGCGGCGCCGGCCCATTGCGGGAGGCGTACCGCCGGGCGATCGGCGGGCGGCGCATGATCGTGGTGATCGACAATGCCGCTGACGCCGACCAGGCGCGGTCACTGCTGCCCGGCGTTCCGGGGTGCCTCGTGATCATCACGAGCCGATCGCACCTCCCGGGCCTGGTCGTGCACGACGGTGCCGTCCCCGTGCCGCTGCGCCGGCTGACCGATGAGGAGTCGAGGCGCCTCCTCGTCAGGAGGTTGGGCGAGGCTCGCGTGGGGTCGGATCCCGCATCCATCGATTCGATCGTCGCGTCCTGCGCCGGCCTTCCCCTCGCACTGGCCCTCGCCGCGGCCTCCGCGGCCGGATCTCGCGAGGCGATGCACGATGTCGCCGATGGGCTCTCGGCAACGGCGTCAGCACTCGACGTGCTCGCGATCGACGCGGACATCGACTTGAGATCGACGTTCGAATGGTCGTATCGCGCGCTCTCTGCCGATGCCGCCCGGTTGTTCCGACTCGCATCCGTGCACCCGGGCGTCACCCATCCCCGTGCTGCCCTCGCGAGCATCGCGGACTTCGACCTCGCGCGTACGTCGGCGATTCTCGGCGAACTCGTCGGCGCGAACATGTTCGTGACCGTCGCGAAGGGCGAGTTCGCGGTCCACGACCTGCTCCGCGCTTACGCCCACGAACTGGCGGACGGCACCGAAGAGCGGGCGAGCGCGCAAGGACGACTCGTCGGCCACTATGTTCACATGACGCGTCGCGCGTACCTGGCGTTCGGCCGGCCAGCCGTCGTCGAGGTGGAATCACCGCCGCCCGTGCCGGAGGCAATCGCGAGCTTCGAGTCATCCGATGACGCTGTCAGGTGGTTCCTGGCAGAGCGGAAGGCCGTTCTCGAGACGTTCGCCATCGCGCTGCAGCTCGGACTCGACCGCGAAGCTGCACTGATCGCGCTCGACTGGCGTCCGATGCGCCAGGCCGTCGACGCGCCCTCGGTCATGATCGAGGAGATCACCCAGGCGACCGATGCAGCGAATAGGTGTGGAGATGAACGTCTCGAGGTCGAACTTCGACGAGACCTCGCCGTGAACCTCGGCATGAGCGGCCACGAGGCGGAATCGGAGCGTCATTTCGAGCGTGTGCTCGAGACCTATCGCGCCTGGGGCGACCACGTGGGCGAATCGAACACCCTGCGCAACCTCGGGCACATCCATGCGTCGGGTTCGAAGCGCTTGGAGTTGACCGCTCAGTCGGTCGAGGCGGCCCGGAGATCGAGGCGATCCGACATCCTCGCGATCGCCCTTGTCACTCAGGCACATGCCATGCTGATGTACGGCACCACCGACGAACTCGACGTCGTCACGGCCGAGGCGCATCAGCACATCGTGGCGTCAAAGTCCGAATACCTGACCCCGTATGCGGCGATGTATCGAGCGATGGTGCACGTCAGACGTGGGGAGTTCGGCGAGTGCCTCGAACTCGTCGAGACCACCCGTGACTCACTCGACGTCATGATCCAGGCGTACCGCGCGATGGCGACGACGATCGCCTCCGCGGGTGCCGGCCACAGGAGCCAGGCGTACGCGGCGCGGGATCGGTTCGACCGGCTCGTGCGGGACCACGAGGACTTCATGACGAAGGAGAACGAAGGAGTGATCCTGCGGACGTGGATCGAGGACGCTCTCGTCGAGATGGAGCGTCAGCCGGCCGACTGAGTTCCATGCAACCGCATGCACTGAGCATGCACTGACCGTGCACTCGTCCTGCACGCCCTCCCGGTTGTGTGTGATCCATGGGATCCACTGCACTCGCGCCGGCGCCGGACGCGACCGTCGGCCTGACGGTCTTCATCGAGGGCCGACGCCGACTCTTCGGTATCGCCTACCGGATCCTCGGGAGCCCCGCCGAGGCCGAAGACGTCGTGCAGGAGGTATGGCTGCGGTGGCAGCTGTGCGACCGGACGAACGTGCGCGAGCCGATGGCCTACCTCGCGACCGCCACGACGCGCGCCGCGATCAATGTGCTCCAGAGCGCGCGGGTCCGCCACGAGACATCCATCGAGCCGCTGCTCGAAAGCCCATTGACTGCGTCGGACGACCCCGCCGCCGATGTCGAGCGCGAGGAAGCACTCGAACGTGCGACGTACCTGATGATGGAACGGCTCACGCCTGCCGAGCGGGCCGCCTTCGTGTTGCGCGTGGGATTCGATTACCCGTACACGCACATCGCCACCGTCATCGACACGACCGAGACGGCTGCGCGGCAACTCGTCAGCCGTGCCCGCAAACACCTCGCGGTCGCACGGGAGCGCGTCGTCGACCGGTCAGCCCATCAACGGCTGTTCCGCGCGTTCCGGAACGCCGCACGCGACGGCGACGCCCGCGGACTGGAGCTCGTGCTCGCCCAGGCCTCTGGTTGTGCGTGACCTCACAGCCGCTGTCGCCATGGGTGCGAGGTTCACAGGGCGGAGGGGCTGAGGTAGTGGAACACCGTTCGCATGGTCGATTCCTCGATGTCGTGCACGGCGAGACCCGGCATCGCCAGAGGATCTGCGATCGGGTCGGTTTTGCTCCCCAGTCGCATGGTCGAGACGATTCCCGGCGCCCCGACGAGCGGCACACCGGCGAAGGTCGTCGCCAACGCCGTGTGCACGTGCCCGGTGAAGACCCCGATGACCTTCTCGTTGCTGCGGATCAGCGACGCGAGGGCCTCGCCGTTGCCCAGACCGAAGCGGTCCATGACGTGATGCCCGACCGGAACCGGCGGGTGGTGCAGCGCGAGGATCGTCGGGCCCGGCGAATCAGCGAGATGCTCGCGGGCGAACTCGATCGTCGCCGGCCCCAGTTCGCCCTCGTCGCTGTGGTCGATGTGCGAATCCAGTCCGATCAGTCGGAGACCTCGGAGGTCGACCACTCCGTTCAGCGATGCCGGCCGGCCGTGCTCCTGGAGTGATGCGAGGAGCGGGGCCGAGAGATCGTGGTTGCCCGGCACGACGAGCGTCGACAGGCCCTCGGGGAGCGCGGCGAAGAGGTCTGCGTACTCGGCCGGCTCGCCATGATCGGCGAGGTCACCGCTGAGCACCAGTGCATCGACGCTCGGCAGTTCATCCAGCTGGGCGAGCACGGCGTGAAGACGGCGACGTCGCACCGGCGACCCGTCGAGGTGGATGTCGCTGAGGTGTGCGACGACGGTCAAAGGGGTTCTCCTCTGTTCGGCAGTCGGTGGATTCGGAAGCCGGTGGCATCCGGATGCCACCGGCTCAAGGTTCGAGTCGCCGGGCGCGGCCGGTCAAGTAGTCGCGCTCGGGGATCGAGAGGGTCCGCTGGGCAGCATCACGGTACTCCTCGATCGCCTCCGCGGTCCTGCCCGCGCGCTCGAGCAGGTGCGCGCGAACGGAGGCGATCCGCCGGCGATCCGTGATCCGCCCGAGGTCGACGAGCGCATCGATGGTGGCGAGCCCCGCCTCGGGACCGTGCACCATCGCCTCTGCCACCGCACCGTTGAGGGTGGCGACCGGGTTCTGGGTCGTGTAGTCGAGCAGGCGGTAGAGGGCGAGGATCTGCGGCCAGTCGGTGGTCTCGGTGCTCGGAGCCTCGTCATGGAGCGCCGCGATGGCGGCCTGGATCGCGTACGGGCCGGGCGTGCCCCTCGTCAACGACTCGTCGAGGATGTCCGTCGCCTCGAAGATCGCCTCACGGTCCCAGAGCGAGCGATCCTGTTCATCCAACGGGATGAGGGCGCCGCGAGCGTCAGTGCGTGCGGCACGGCGGGCGTCGGTGAGGATCATCAGCGCCAGCAGGCCGGCCGTCTCGACGTGGTCGGGCTGGACCTCGTGGACGAGCCGCCCCAGCCGGATCGCTTCGTCACTCAGCCGGATGTCGTTGGGATCGGCGCCGGAGCTGGAGGTGTGCCCCTCGGTGAACATCACGTAGATGACGTCGAGAACCTGGTCGAGGCGGTCGCCGGGCCCGAGCGGCGGCGGGAAGTTCGCTCCAGCCGAGCGGATGCCCGCCTTGGCTCGGCTGACGCGCTGGGCGATCGTCGATTCGGGGAGGAGGAACGCATGGGCGATCTGCGCCGTGGTGAGGCCGGCGACCGCGCGGAGCGTCAATGTCACCTGGGCTGTGCGGCTGAGAGCCGGATGGCAGCACAACCGGAGGAGCCAGATGCTCTCATCGGCGTGAACGGTCGGTGCATCGGCGAGCGGTTGCCACAGCTCGACGTAGGCCTGCTCCCGGTCGCGCCGATGATGGTCGCTCCGGATGCGGTCGATCATGCGTCGACGCGCGATCGTCAGCAACCAGGCGAACGCGTCGTCGGGCCTGCCGTCTCGTGGCCACTGCCGATGCGCCGCGAGCAGGGCCTCCTGCACGGCGTCCTCGCAGACGTCGAGCTGACCCGTGCCGTAGCGGCGCAGGAGCGCAGCGAGGACCTGCGGCGCGTGAGCGCGCAGCAGGTCCCCGTCGGATGCGTGCGTCAGACGTCTGCTCCGGCCGAGAACATCACGGGCCGGATCTCGAGGGCGAGCCCGTCGATGCTCGCATCGGGGAGCTCGCTGGCGAGTTCGATCGCGCGCTCCTCCGACTCGACATCGAGCAGGTAATAGCCGCCCATGAACTCCTTGGTCTCCGCGAACGGTCCGTCGACGGTCTCCGGTCGACCGTTTCGAGCGCGCACGACCTTGGTCTGGCTCGGGGCGCCGAGCGCATGCGTGCTGAGCATCTCGCCCGTCTCGGTGGTCTTCGCCATGAACGCCTCATGGCCGGCGCCGATGTGCTGCTGCTGCTCGAGGCTCAGCGAGGCGATGACCTCGGGGTCCACGTGCATCAGGATCAGGTATTTCACGATTGGTTCTCCTTCGTGGTGTTCCGGTGCGGCGCGGTGCCGCTTCCCGTGTTGGTCGGAGTCGTGTCGAGGTTCTCGACGCTAACGCCCGAACGGTTCGATGTGACGCAACCGCGCGGCGGTGACGACGGCGAGCATCGCCATGATCGCGGCGGCGATCAGTGCCGCGGTCTGAATGCCGGAGCTGAAGGCGGTCGCTGCCGCGGCATGCAGTGCATCATCGCCCGACGAGATCGCGAGCTCGACCGCTCGTGCGATGCTGTCGGCGGCGACGGCACGGTCGGCCGGGCTCAGGCCCGGGACCGGCGGCAGGGCGAGCCGGTATGCCGCGGTCACGATGCTCCCGATCACGGCGATGCCGAGGGCGTAGCCGAGCTGCCCGCTGGTCTCCGAGGTCGACGCGGCCGATGATGCCTGTTCCACCGGCACGGACCCGATGATCAGGTTGGTACCGAGCGTCGGCAGCGGCGTGGCGCCGAAGCTCACGATGCTGAATCCGACGACGAGCGGCCAGGGGCCGATCGCCGGCGAGACCTGTGCCATGACGACCAACCCGACGACGATCAGCGCCAGACCGCCGCTGATGACGAGTCCCGGGCGAATGCGCCGTGCCATCAACGGCATCAGGATGAATCCGGTGACACTCACGATCGCCGGCGGCACGGTGAGGATGCCTGCCGCGAGCACATCGACCCCGGCGACCAGTTGGAAGAACTGCGTGTTGAGCATCATCAGGGGCCCCGTGAGCATCGTCATGGCGAACAGGCTGAAGAGCACCAGGCTGAAGCCCCGGGTCCGGAACATCGTCAGGTCGAGCAACGGTGCGCGTCGCGCGTCGCTGTCGAGCTGCCGCTGGCGGCGAACGAACACCACCGAGACCACGACGCCGAACACGACGGCGAGCGCGGGCTCCCAGTCGACGCCCGCCCGGGCGAACTCCTTGAGGCCGTGCACGACGGGAAGGATTGCCAGGAGGGAGAGCGGCACGCTCAGCCAGTCGATGCGACGTCGCGACGACTGCCCCGACTCGTCGCGGCCCTCCGGGAGCAGGAACGGGAACATCGCGAGCACGAGCGCCATGACGGGCACGGCGAGCAGGAAGACCGACCCCCACCAGAACGAACTCAAGAGGATGCCGCCGATGAGGGGTCCGATGATCATGCCGCCCATGAGACAGGTCATGAACACGCCGAGAGCGGCCGAGCGCTGCCGGTCATCCCGGAACAGCCCGGTCAGCAGTCCGTACAGCGATGGCGTGAGCGCCGCAGCTCCGATGCCGGTGAGCCCACGTGCGGCGATGAGCAGTTCGGGCGTCGGCGCGAACGCGGCCGCGGCGGACGCGAGGCCGATCGTCGCAGCCCCGATGACCGCCATTCGGCGGCGTCCGAGGCGGTCGGCAATGCTCCCGAATGCCACGAGGAATCCCGCGAGCGCGAAACCGTACGCGTCGACGATCCAGAGTTGCTCGCTTGCGCCGACGTCCAGTTCCGCAGCGATGCTCGGCAACGCGAGCAGCACGACCGAGGTGTCGATGGCGACCACCAGCGCTGCGAGCGCGAGGATCGCCAGTCCCGACCACTCTCGTACTCCCGCCCGTTCACGGACTCCTGTTCGCATGGTCGTCATGGTGTTCCTCCTCTTCGCCGGCGTCTCCGACACGGTGTGGTCGGAGACGCCGCGCCGTCCTCGACAGCGTCAGCGGGGATGAGGCACACGGGTCGAGCTGAGGGCCGCGAGCTATGCGGCAGGCCGCTGGGCCGCGAGCTCCGCCGCGTCGTGGATCGCTGCCACGAAATCGAGCGGTGCCTCCTGCGGGAGGTTGTGGCCGGCGTGCGGCACCTGTCGGTGCTCGTACACACCCACGAACCGAGCACCGGCGGTGGCGGCATCCCGCGCAGGGAAGTTGCCGTCAGCGAGTCCGTCGAGCGTGATCGCCGGCACGGCGATCGTGGGAAGCTGCGCCAACTGCGCCTCGAGCCGGGAGTACTCCGGAGCGCCGGGCACGTGGAAGAGCCGGTGCCGGTAGGAGTGGATCACGACGTCGACGAAGTCGGGGTTGTCGAACGCCGTGGCGGCGCGGTCGAGTTCGGCGTCGCTGAAGTCCCAGTCGGGGGAGTTGCGACGCCAGATCACCTCCGCGATGCCGCGGGGGTCCTCGGCCAGTCCGGCGCGGCCGCGCTCGGTGAGGAAGTAGAAGAAGTACCAGAATCCCGCTTCGAGGTCGGGGCGAATCGGCTGCATCGAAGCGCTGATGTCCTGGATGAGATAGCCGTTGACGGAGACGAGGGCGGTGACGCGCTCGGGCCGGAGTGCCGCGACGACGCAGGCGGCGCGACCGCCCCAGTCGTATCCCGCGAGGATCGCCTGCGGGATTCCGAGGGCGTCCATGAGTTCGATCACGTCCTGTCCGAGCGCGGCCTGCTGCCCGCTGCGGGGGATGGCGGTGTCGAGGAATCGGGTGTCGCCGTGCCCGCGCAGGGAGGGGACGATGACGCGGAAGCCCGAGTCGGCCAGTCTCGGTGCCACGTCGACGTAGCTGTGGATGTCGTACGGGAATCCGTGCAGCAGCAGCACAGGTGGGCCGTCCTCCGGACCTGCTTCGAAGTAGGCGACGTCGAGGTGGGTCGTTTCGACGTGGCGCAGCGGCTCGAGTCGATGTGTCGCGCTCATGGTGTGCTCCTTCTCGTTGCACCGGGCTTCTGCGGCGTTGCCGCCCGGCGGGCTCCGACGGAACCCGTCAGAAGCTTCGACCGGGCAGGGGGCGCGAGTGTGACGCACTGCGACGGCGACGGCGACGGCGACGGCGGTGGCTGCGGCGCTGATCACTGCTGCGAGCGCGGACGTCACAGAACGGCGTGTCGCCCGGTCGTAGCGGGCAGGGCGCATCCGTCGGATGCGTCCGTCCAGAGACCGACTCGATCCGGAAGGCACGATCATGAACAAGCACGTCCTCGACAGCGAGGCGCAGGCGATCGCCGACGCGACCTCGACACCTCCGTTCCTCTACCAGCTCGGCGCAGACGGCGCCAGGAAGGTCCTCGACGACCTGCAGGCCGCCCCGATCGCGAAGCCCGAGGTCGACGAGGAGTGGATCACCGTTCCCGCCGCGGTCGGCGACGTGCAGGTGCGGATCGTCAAGCCGGTCGGCTCGACCGGCCCGCTGCCGACGATCCTGTACATCCACGGCGGCGGCTGGGTCATCGGCAACGCCGCCACCCACGACCGGCTCGTGCGCGAGCTCGCGGTCGGTGTCGATGCCGCCGTGGTCTTCGTCGAATACGACCGCTCGCCGGAGGCGAAGCATCCCGTCGCCATCGAACAGGCCTACGCCACCGCCCAGTGGATCACCCGCTCGGGCGCCGAGAAGGGCCTCGATGCAGCGCGCCTGGCCGTTGCCGGCGACTCCGTCGGCGGGAACATGACCGCGGTGGTCGCGCTCCTCGCGAAGGAACGCGGAGACGTGTCGTTCGTTCACCAGTCGCTCTACTATCCCGTGACCGATGCCGCGCAGGACACCGACAGCTATCGCGAGTTCGCCGACGGCCCGTACCTGACCGCGGCGGCGATGGCATGGTTCTGGGACAGCTACCTGCCGGATGTCGCGAAGCGGAGCGAGATCACGGCCTCGCCGCTTCGTGCGACGATCGAGCAACTGACCGGGCTGCCCGAGGCCTTCCTGCTGACCGACGAGAACGATGTGCTCCGCGATGAAGGCGAAGCGTATGCGCGGCGCCTCTCGGAGGCCGGTGTGCGGACCACGAGCGTGCGCTACAACGACACCGTGCACGACTTCATGATGCTGAACCCGCTCCGACCCTCGCCCGCTGTCACGGCAGCGGTCGAGCAGGCGGTGCACGTGCTCCGCAAGGCGCTCGGCCGCGCGTGAGCTCCGGACGCATCGCGTTCGGGACAGCCTCCGGGGTGCCATTGCACCCCGGGGGCCGGCCCGGTGCGGGGCCGTCGGCGTCGACATCCAGATCGTCGGAACCCGACGAGGAGAGCGATCACGACGTGTTCGCCGTCGCCAGCTCCAGCCTGAGGCTCATCGAGCGCCGGAGCACGTGGAGGAGTGTCGACTACGCGCCCGCCCGCTCCGGTGCGATCAGATCCGCGTACTGCCGATTCGCGGCGATGAAGGCTGCGACGAACGGGCACCGCACCGTGATGCGCAGCCCACGTTCGCGGATGTCGTCGAGCGCATCGGCGACGAGGTCGGCGGCGATGCCCCTCCCGCGGAACTCGGGCGCAACGGTCGTCGTGAGCACGATGACCCGGCCGTTCACGACGTCGTAGCGAAAGCTCGCGATCTGCCTGCCGTCGATGGTGGCGGCGTAGACCCGCTCGTCGGAGCGGTGGAGCAACTGGATCTCGGACTCGGCGTCCGCCGAGGGTCGGTCGACCTCGCGGACCATGCTGGTCGCGACCTCGTCGAGGAGGGCAACGGTGCCCTCGTCGAGGAAGCCCGCGCCGTCGGGATACCCGGCCGCATCGGGATACTCGATCGACCTGATGCCGTCGCCTGCACTCATCGCGTTCTCCTTCTGTCCGAACCACTGGTTGCGACAGGATCCCGGCGGCGGGTGGGACCAGCCGTGGTCTGCTTGGCGCTACCTCCGGAAAGGCCGCCTGAAACCCAGTGCTCCCGCTCTTCTCTCACGACTCGGCCGAGCCTGTCATCAGCGAAGACCGAACGGATGGCCGAGTTGTGACGGATCTGCCGAGGTCGTCACAACCCGATGCTCCGCTCGGTCTGAGCTGATACCGACCCGCACACTGCGGGAACGATTCGAGAAGGGGAACAGTCATGTCAGATCAGAAGCCGACCGTCGTGCTCGTGCACGGCGCATTCGCCGAGTCCGCGAGCTGGAACGGCGTCATCGCGGCCCTCTACGCCGAGGGCGTCACCTCGGTCGCGGTCGCCAACCCGCTCCGCAGCCTCGCCGGCGACGCCTCGTACGTGCGCGACGTCATCGCCTCGATCGACGGGCCGGTCGTGCTCGTCGGCCACTCGTACGGCGGACTCGTGATCAGCGAGGCATCCGCCGGCAACGACCAGGTCGTCGGCCTCGTGTACGCCTCCGCCTTCGTGCCCGAGCCCGGTGACAGCGCCTTCTCGCTGTCGGCGAGCGAGCCCGGCTCCACGCTGGGCGACGCCCTCGACGCACGTCCGATCTCGACGGGCGGCATCGAGTTCGTGATCCGCCGTCCCGTGTTCCGCGACCAGTTCGCCGCCGACGTGCCCGTGCAGGTCGCGGGCCTGATGGGAGCGACCCAGCGCCCCGTGACCGAGGCGGCACTCAAGGACGCCGTGCAGGCGGCGATTCCCGGTTGGAAGGATCGCCCGTCATGGCACGTGTTCGGCAGCGAGGACCGCAACATCCCGGCGGCCGTGCTCCGGGCCGGCGCCGAACGCGCAGGATCGCGCGGCACGACCGAACTCACGGGAGCGTCGCACGCCGTCAGCGTCTCGCAGCCCGAAGCGGTGGCAGCCACGATCCTCGAAGCCGTACGCGGAGTGCTCGACGCCCGAGCGGCCGCGTAGACAGCCTCCGCATCCTCGCGTGCGCAGGTGCGCAGGTGCGCAGGTGCGCGGGTGCGCGGGACCGGCC
>NZ_JBHURI010000062.1:0-26094 GCF_042673425.1 Agromyces sp. NPDC056965
GCCCCGGGCGCGATGCGCACGGGGCCGTTCAGTCAGCCGGCTGAGATCAGCGGGCGAAGTTGCCGCGGTAGTACTCGTATACCCAGCCGACGAGGGCGATCACGCCGATGCCGACTGCGATGAACGAGATCCAGAAGCCGACTGCGAGACCGAGGAACATGAGCGCTGCCGCGCCGGCGAGCACGATCGGCCACCAGCTCCACGGGCTGAAGAATCCGAGCTCTGCGTCGCCGTCGTCGATGTTCGCGTCGAGGCGGTCCTCGGGCAGTTCAGCGCCCTGCGCCTTGTGCACACGGCCGAGGTAGAACGCGATGAACGCGCTCAGCACCGCCGTCAGCGTGATCGCGACGGATCCGGCCCACTCGGGGTGGTTGAGGCCATGCGACACGTTGTCGGCCCAGCTCCACCCGACGTAGACACCCGCGACGATCAGCAGGAAGACCGTCAGGATCCAGAAGAGGTTGACGTTCGCGCGCATTACTTGATCTCCTCCGAAGCAGCGTCGTACGTGGGCGACTGCGGTGCGTCCTTCGCCGGACCGATGCCGACCGGGATGCCCGCCTCGGGGTGGTTGAGGTCGAACGCAGGACGCTCCGAACGGATGCGCGGAATCGACGTGAAGTTGTGACGCGGCGGCGGGCAGCTGGTCGCCCACTCGAGCGAGCCTCCGTAGCCCCAGGGGTCGTTGACCGTCACCTTGGGTGCCCGACGAGCCGTGATGTACACGTTCAGGAAGAACGGGATCATCGAGACCGCCAGGATGCCGGCGCCGATCGTCGACAGCTGGTTCATCCAGGTGATGTTGTCTTCAGGCAGGTACGAGTAGTACCGGCGAGGCATCGCCACGACTCCGAGCCAGTGCTGGATGAGGAACGTCGTGTGGAAGCCGATGAAGAGCAGCCAGAAGTGCCACTTGCCGAGCGTCTCGTTCAGCATCTTGCCGGTCCACTTCGGCCACCAGAAGTAGAAGCCGGCGAACATCGCGAAGACGACGGTGCCGAACACCACGTAGTGGAAGTGCGCGACGACGAAGTACGTGTCGGACACGTGGAAGTCGAGCGGCGGCGAGGCGAGGATGACGCCGGTGAGGCCACCGAACACGAAGGTGATGAGGAAGCCGAGCGACCAGATGAGCGGGGTCTCGAAGGTGATCGAGCCGCGCCACATCGTGCCGATCCAGTTGAAGATCTTCACACCCGTCGGCACTGCGATGAGCATCGTCATGAGGGCGAAGAACGGCAGCAGGACGGAGCCGGTGACGTACATGTGGTGGGCCCAGACCGTGACCGAGAGCGCCGCGATGGCGATGGTCGCGTAGATCAGGGTCTTGTATCCGAAGATCGGCTTGCGGCTGAAGACCGGGAAGATCTCGGAGACGATGCCGAAGAACGGCAGCGCGATGATGTAGACCTCGGGGTGGCCGAAGAACCAGAAGAGGTGCTGCCACAGGATGACGCCGCCGTTGGCGGGGTCGAACACATGGGCACCGAAGATGCGGTCGGCGGCGGCGGCCAGGATCGCGGCGGCGAGCACCGGGAAGGCCATGAGCACGAGGATCGACGTCACGAGGGTGTTCCACGTGAAGATCGGCATGCGGAACATGGTCATGCCGGGTGCGCGCATCGTGATGATCGTGGTGATGAAGTTCACCGCGCCGAGGATCGTGCCGAAGCCGGAGAGGCCGAGGCCGAGCATCCAGAGGTTTCCGCCGACACCTGGCGAGAACGTCGTCGATGCGAGTGGCTGATAGGCGAACCATCCGAAGGACGCGGCACCCTGCGGGGTGAAGAAGCCGGCGACCGCGATCAGCGAACCGAAGTTGAAGAGCCAGTACGCGAAGGCGTTCAGACGCGGGAACGCCACGTCGGGAGCGCCGATCTGCAGCGGCATGAGCACGTTGGCGAACCCGGCGAACAGCGGGGTCGCGAACATGAGCAGCATGATCGTGCCGTGCATCGTGAAGAGCTGGTTGTACTGCTCACGCGTCTGGATGATCTCGAGGCCCGGCTCGAAGAGCTGCGCCCGGATGATCAGCGCCATGACGCCGCCGATGCAGAAGTAGATGAACGCGGTGATCAGGTACATGTACCCGATGACCTTGTGGTCGGTGGACGTGATCCACTTGACGAGGATGTTGCCCTTGCGTTCGACCTTGGAAGCGCCGAACGGAAGCGTGCTCGCAGAGGGGCGAGCCGGTGCGGTCGTGGTGCTCATCGCGGCTTAGTGCTCCTCTTTCAATTCGGGCGCGCCCGTGCCGGGCAGGTTCTGGTTGCGGTCGTACTCGTTCGACAGCTGGCCTTCCTGGCCCGCGTCGCGGAGCGACTCGATGTAGTCGTCGTACTCGGCCTGCGAGACGACTTCGACGTTGAAGAGCATGAGCGAGTGGTACTCGCCGCAGAGCTCGGCGCACTTGCCCGCGTACGTGCCTTCGCGCTCGGGCACGAACGACATGTAGTTGGTCTTACCCGGGTACATGTCCTTCTTGTAGAGGAAGTCCACGACCCAGAACGAGTGGATGACGTCACGCGACTCGAGTTCGATCTCGACGTTCGCACCGACGGGCAGGTACAGGGTCGGCAGCTCCTCCTGCACGAGCGAGCCCTTGGGGCCCTCTTCGGAGAGCTGGCCCTGGATGCCGGGCGAGTACACGTCTTCCTTGACGTAGTTGAAGTCCCACGCCCACTGCTTGGCGATGACCTCGACCTTGACGTCGATCTGGTCTTCGGCGAAGCGCTGCTCGATCGCCGCCTGGTCGCGTGCGGTGAAGGCGAAGAAGCCCAGCACGAGGATCAGCGGGATGATCGTGTAGAAGACCTCGATCGGCATGTTGTAGCGCAGCTGCACCGGGAGGCCGGTCTGGCCCTTGCGGCGACGGTAGGCGACGACGGCCCAGATCGTGAGACCCCAGGTGATGACACCCACGATCAGCAGCACGATCCACGAGGTGACCCAGAGGCCTGAGACACGCTCGGTGTGGTTCGTTACCGGCGCCTCACCCTCGACGAATCCGGGGAGGAATCCGTTCAACTGGGCCTGCGTGCACCCTGCGAGGACGAGACTGAGCGACGCTGCGATCGGGATTGCAGCCCATCGGAGACGGCGGTTGTTGCGCACCGGTGACCTTTCGGGAGACTCGAAGGCGCTTCACAGTGAAGCGCGGTGATCGTTGTCTAGCCTACTCCGACTCGACCCCCGGGGTGTGCAC
Organism: Agromyces sp. NPDC056965; assembly: GCF_042673425.1. Classification (NCBI taxonomy): domain Bacteria; kingdom Bacillati; phylum Actinomycetota; class Actinomycetes; order Micrococcales; family Microbacteriaceae; genus Agromyces; species Agromyces sp. NPDC056965. The sequence goes on from NZ_JBHURI010000062.1 coordinate 3,206, forward strand.
TCGGGCGCGGTGTCGGGCGCGTCGGATCGCTGATTTCCCTCCCTATCGGCGAAAACACAGAAGGGAGGTCGCTTTCGCGACCTCCCTTCGGAGCTGATCAGGGTGCGTCAGTGGAACGAGTCACCGCAGGCGCAGCTGCCTTCCGCGTTCGGGTTGTCGATCGTGAAGCCCTGCTTCTGGATCGTGTCCTCGAAGTCGATCGACGCGCCATCGAGGTACGGCACGCTCATCTTGTCGACGACGACCTCGACGCCCTCGAAGTCGACGACGGCGTCGCCGTCGAGCAGGCGCTCGTCGAAGTAGAGCTGGTAGATGAGGCCCGAGCAACCGCCGGGCTGCACGGCAACGCGCAGACGCAGGTCGTCGCGGCCCTCCTGCTCGAGGAGGTTGCGCACCTTGTCGGCGGCGGGGTCGCTCAGCTTCACGCCGTGCGCGGTCTCGGTGATCGTGTCGCTCATGTCTCTCCTCGGTGCGTCAGGGAACGCGGAACCTTCTTCCATGGTAACGGCAGGAACGGCGGTCGCACCCTGCACGCTCTCAGGAATCCTCACTCCGTGCGTCGAGACGGGCGAGGAAGAGGGCCTCGCTCAGCAACGCGCGCTGGAACACCCCGAGGTGGAGCGACTCGTTGGGGCTGTGCGCACGGGAGTCGGGATCCTCGACACCGGTCACGAGGATCTGGGCGGCGGGGAACTCCGCGACGAGTTCGGCGATGAACGGGATGGACCCGCCGACCCCGATCTCGACGGGCTCCTTGCCCCAGGCCTCCGCCATCGCCGCGTTCGACTCCGCCACGGCCCAGCCCGAGGTGTCGACGAGGAACGGGTTGCCGAGCTCCACGGCGTCGAACTCGAGCTTCGCGCCGAACGGCGCACGCGCTTCGAGGTGCGAGCGGATCGCAACGAGGGCGTCGACGTCGCGCTGGCCCGGCGCCACGCGAGCGCTCACGCGCACGGCCACGCTCGGCACGAGCGTGTTGGAGGCGTTGGCCACAGAGGGTGCGTCGATGCCCGTGACCGTGATCGCCGGCTGCGCCCAGATGCGCGAGAGGATCTCGCCGCGCCCGATCGGTGAGACGCCATCGAGCAGGCCCGTCTCCGCACGGAGCTGCGCCTCGTCGTAGGCGGGGGTCTCGAGGTCGGCCGAGGTGAGCCCCGCGACCGCGACCGAGCCGTCTTCGTCGTGGAGGGTGGCGAGCAGCTGGATCGCCGCGAGCATGGCGTCGGGCACCGCTCCCCCGAACATCCCCGAGTGCGAGGCGTGCGCGAGCGTCGACACCCGCATGCGGAAGGCCACTGCGCCGCGGAGCGCGACGGTGAGGGCCGGGGTCTCGAGGTCCCAGTTGCCGGAGTCGGCGACGACGATCGCGTCCGCCTCGAGCAGCTCGCGGTTCTCATGCAGGAAGTTGGCGAACGAGAGCGAACCCGACTCCTCCTCTCCCTCGATGAAGAGTGCGATGCCGAGGTCGAAGTCCGTGCCGAGCACCTCGGTGAGCGCGCGGATGGCTCCGATGTGCGCCATCACGCCGGCCTTGTCGTCGGCTGCGCCGCGCCCGTACAGGCGGTCGCCGCGAAGCGTCGGCTCGAACGGCGCCGACTCCCAGTCGGCATCCTCCCCGGGCGGCTGCACGTCGTGGTGGGCGTAGAGGAGGACCGTCGGTCGCCCGTTGCGCGCAGCACGGCGTGCCACGACGGCCGGCTTGCCGAGCGCGGCTTCCGTGCCCTCGCCCGCGCCGTCGCCCTCACCGATCGCGGCGCGACGAATCTCGACGAGGTCGAAGACCCCGAGCCCGCGCACGAGCTCGGCGACGGCCTCGGCGCTCGCCTCGACGTGGGCCTCGTCGAAGGCCGCCCACGACACCGAGGGGATCTTCACGAGCCGCGTGAGATCGGCGATCGTGGCTGGGAAGGCGGCTTCGACGGCGCTGCGCAGCGCGTCGCTCGTGGAGGTGGGGTCGGAAGTTCCGCTGACGGCGGGATGAGACTCGGTCATGCCGGTAATCTTAAGGGGAACCGATTCGAGGAATCCCGTGGCCAAGAACCCGAACAACACCGAAGAACCGAGCGCCGAGACGCTCCAAGAGACCCAGGCTCGCTTGAAGGCCGGCAAGGGTGCGCCCACGCCGAGCCGGGCGCAGCAAGAGGCGGCTCGCAAGCGTCCGCTCGTGCCGAACGACCGCAAAGAGGCGGCCAAGCAGGCCCGCGCCAAGGCGGCGGAGTCGCGCGAGCGCGCCCGTGTCGGCATGGCCGTCGGCGACGAGCGCTACCTGCCGGCTCGAGACCGCGGCCCGCAGAAGAAGTACGTGCGCGACTACGTCGACGCGCGATTCAGCATCGGCGAGGTCCTGATCCCCGTGATGTTCGCCGTGATCCTGCTGACGTTCGTGCCGAGCCCCGAGGTGCAGTCCATCGGCATCCTCTCGCTCTGGGCGTTCTTCCTCGTCGCGGTCATCGACTCCGTCGTGCTCGGTTTCATCGTCACGAAGAAGCTCGCGGCGAAGTTCGGCGCCGACAAGGTCGAGCGCGTGCGCTGGTACGCCGCGATGCGCGCACTGCAGCTGCGCCCGCTGCGCCTGCCGAAGCCGCAGGTCAAGCGCTGGAACTACCCCGAGTGATCCCGGATGCCTCGGGGCGGCGGATCGCTCGCCCCGAGGCGCCCGAGCACGTGTCCCGGTGAACACGCGCCGCGTCAGTTGCGGCTGAACGCCCCTGCACGAACGAGCGGCACGCGCGTCTCCTCGTCGCTCAGCGATCCATGCTGGCCGATCATGGCCTCCGCCTGGCGGTTCGGCTCCCTGCGGTCGTAGTAGGCGATTCCCGCGCGCGCCGCGATGATGATGTCGCCGATGCGATCGCGCACGTCGCCCGCGACCTCGCCGTAGAGTCCCGCCTCGATGGCCTCGTCGCGGCTCAGCACCCACGAGCGATGTCCCTCGGCGGCGCGCCATCCTTCGACGAGGGCGCTGCGAGCGGATGCCTCGAGCCCGGGCTCGAAGTACAGCGCCACGCACCGCGGCTCTCCCCCGACATGACGCACCCCGACGAGCAGCTCGGGCCGGTCGTCGATGAAGACGTGTCGGTGCATCGGCACGTCGACCACGCCGTGGTCGGCGGTGACGAGCAGGCCCGCGCCACGCGGCATCCGTCGTTCGAAGGCCGCGAGTTCGGCGTCGAGCGTCTCGAGCTGGCCGAGCCACTTGTCGGACTCCCAGCCGTGCGCGTGCGCGGCCTGGTCGAGTTCGGGCACGTAGAGGTAGACGACCGCGGGCTCACCGGTCGCGAGGATGCGATCGGCTTCGGCGAAGCGGTCGGCGACGGATGCCCCGGGGCGGTACTCCGCACCGCGGAGCACGGCGCGCGTGAAGCCCGAGTCGGAATACCTGGCTGCGCCGATGGCATAGCCGGCGACACCGGCCTCGCGCATCGTCTCGAAGAGCGTCGGCAGCCGCTGCCACGTCTCGGGTCGCATGCCGGCGTCCCAACCGCTCAGTTGGTTCACGACCCGGTCGCCCGCGGCGTCGAGCACGCGGTAGCCCACGAGGCCGTGGTCTCCAGGGGGCCGGCCGGTCGCAAACGTCGCGATCGCGGCCGCGGTGGTCGACGGGAACACGGTGCGGAGCACGTCGCGCTTCGCCATGCGCGAGGCGAGGAACCTCGCGTGCCCGGCTCGCGCCTGGAGGTTCGAGGCGCCGAGCCCGTCGACGAGCACGACGACGACGGCCGATGCCCGGGGAAGGCCCAGTTCGTTCGGGAGGCCAAGGACGGCCGACATCGAACTGCCGAGGACCCCGGCAAGGCGCGGGGCGGTGTCGGCCGGCACCGGTAGCATTGCAGACATCGCGCCCAGTCTGGCACAGGCCGGGCGCGCCCCTGTTCCCTGCGTGCATGGCACGCCCGCCCCAGAGACGACGGATGACCCGAGCAAAGAACCAGCCCGCCGAAGACCCGATCGTCGAGCGCATCGAAGACGTCGACGTCGCCAACGAGATGCAGGGCTCGTTCCTCGAGTACGCGTACTCCGTCATCTACTCGCGAGCGCTGCCCGACGCCCGCGACGGCCTCAAGCCCGTGCAACGACGCATCCTCTACCAGATGACCGAGATGGGGCTGCGGCCCGATCGCGGGCACGTGAAGTCGGCGCGCGTCGTCGGCGAGGTCATGGGAAAGCTCCACCCGCACGGTGACACGGCGATCTACGACACCCTCGTGCGCATGGCCCAGGCCTTCACACTGCGCGTGCCGCTCATCGACGGCCACGGCAACTTCGGCTCGCTCGACGACGGCCCCGCCGCATCGCGCTACACCGAGGCCCGCCTCGCCTCCCCCGCGCTCGCGATGACCGAGGGGCTCGACGAGAACGTCGTCGACTTCGTGCCGAACTACGACAACCAGCTCACCCAGCCCGAGGTGCTGCCCGCGGCCTACCCGAACCTGCTCGTCAACGGCGCGAGCGGCATCGCCGTGGGCATGGCGACCAACATGGCGCCGCACAACCTCATCGAGGTCGTGGGCGCCGCGCGGCACCTCATCGCGCACCCGAACGCCACGCTCGACGAGCTCATGGAGTACGTGCCCGGACCCGACCTGCCCACCGGCGGCACGATCGTCGGCCTCTCGGGCATCAAGGACGCCTACGCCACCGGCCGCGGCAGCTTCAAGACGCGCGCCAAGGTGAGCGTCGAGTCGATCACGGCCCGCAAGACCGGCCTCGTCGTCACGGAGCTGCCCTATCTCGTCGGCCCCGAGAAGGTCATCGAGAAGATCAAGGACGGCGTCAACGCCAAGAAGATCAACGGCATCTCCGACGTCACCGACCTCACCGACCGCACGAACGGGCTGCGGCTCGTCATCGGCATCAAGACGGGGTTCAGCCCCGACGCCGTGCTCGAACAGCTCTACCGGCTGACGCCGCTCGAGGACTCGTTCAACATCAACAACGTCGCACTGGTCGACGGCGGTCCGCAGACCCTCGGCCTGCGGGAGCTGCTCCAGGTCTACGTGGCGCACCGCATCTCGGTCGTCACCCGTCGCTCCGAGTACCGCCTGGCTCGCCGGCGCGAGCGCCTGCACCTCGTCGACGGCCTGCTCATCGCGATCCTCGACATCGACGAGGTCATCCAGCTCATCCGCGGCAGCGATGACACCGCCGCCGCCCGTGCCCGACTCATCGAGGTGTTCGACCTCAGCCAGGTGCAGGCCGACTACATCCTCGAGCTGCAGCTGCGACGACTCACGAAGTTCTCGCGCATCGAGCTCGAGGCCGAGCGCGACAAGCTCCGCGCCGAGATCGCCGAGCTCGAGGCACTGCTCTCGAGCCGGCACCGCATCGAGGCGCTCGTCTCCGACGAGCTCGCCGAGATCGCCGAGCGGTTCGGCACTCCGCGGCGTACCCTGCTCACCGATGCCCGGCCGAGCATCGCCGGTGCCGCGGCGAAGCGCGCCGCTGCGATCCTCGAGGTCGCCGACGTGCCCTGCCGCGTGTTCCTCTCGGCCACCGGTCGCATCGCACGCGTCGACCTGCCCGTCGGCGACGAGGGCGCACCCGCCATCACGGTGCCCGCCCGTCGCAGCAAGCACGACGCCATCCGCTCGACGCTCGACACGACGAGCCGGGCCGAGATCGGCGCCGTGACGAGCCTCGGCCGGCTCATCCGCTTCACGCCCGTCGACCTGCCGATGCTGCCGCCGACCTCGGTGCAGCTCGGCGCAGGCGTCAAGATCGGCGACTACCTCGCACTGCCGAACCGCGACGAGAAGGTGCTCGCGATCGTCTCCCTCGACGCCGATCGATCGATCGCGCTCGGAACGAAGCAGGGTGTCGTGAAGCGCGTGTCGACCGGCGCCTACCCGAACAAGCCCGAGTTCGAGGTGATCGGCCTGAAGGCCGGCGACGAGGTCGTCGGCGCAGTGCAGGGCGACGAGAGCGACGAACTCGTCTTCGTCGCGAGCGATGCGCAGCTGCTGCGGTTCCCGGCCGCGACGGTGCGGCCGCAGGGCTGCCCCGCCGGCGGTATGGCCGGCATCAACCTCGGCAGCGGCGCACACGTCGTGCACTTCACGAGCATCGCCGCGGGCGACGTGCCCGAGACGGTCGTGGTCACGATCGCGGCGACGACCGACACGCTGCTCGGCACCGACCCCGGCAGCGCCAAGGTCAGCGACTTCGCGGAGTTCCCGGCCAAGGGCCGCGCGACCGGCGGCGTGCGTGCGCAGCGCTTCCTGAAGGGCGAAGACGCACTGCACCTCGCCTGGGTCGGCCGCTCCCCCGCCCTCGCCGTCGGGCCTGACGGCACGGCTCGCACCCTGCCCGACAGCGGCGCCAAGCGCGACGCCTCCGGCCAGGCGCTCGAGGCGGTCGTCGGCGCGATCGGCACGCGCATCGGCTGACGCCCGTCGCCCGGGGTTGACGCGGGCGCGCCGGAGGGGCATATTCGGCCGTGCCCGTCGAAGAGCGCCCGCACTCGTTCGCGCGCCGGCTCGCGGGCGAACGGGAGGGCCATCCATGGTGCACGCCACCTTGCGCGACATCGCCGGAACCGTGCTGGAGCCCGGCGACGACGGCTACGACGAAGCCCGCACGGTCTGGAACGGCATGATCGACCGGCGACCGCGATACATCGCGCGCTGCGCAGATGCCGACGACGTCGCAGCCGCCATCCGGTTCGCCACCGGGCACGACCTCGAGATCGGCGTGCGCTGCGGCGGGCACGGCATCGTCGGTCACGCCGTCCCCGACGACGGCCTCATGATCGATCTCCGCCCCATGGGCGACGTGCAGGTCGACGCGGCCGAGCGGCGTGCGCGGGTGCAGGGCGGCGCGCTCCTCGGCGCCCTCGATCGAGCATCCCAGCAGCACGGCCTCGCGACGACGGCGGGCAACGTCTCGCACACGGGCGTCGGCGGGCTCACCCTCGGCGGCGGCATGGGGTGGCTTGCGAGGCGACACGGGCTCGCCTGCGACAACGTGATCGCGTTCGAGCTCGTCACGGCGGACGGTGAGCGGCTGCGGGTCGACCGAGACTCCCACGGCGAACTCGACTGGGCGCTGCGCGGCGGCGGCGGCAACTTCGGCGTCGTCACCGCCTTCGAGTTCGCGCTGCATCCCGAGCCCGGTGATGCGATCTCCGTCGAGTTCCACTCCTCGATCGAGAACGATGCGACCGCGACCGCAGCCGCGATGCGCGTCTGGCGCGACCTCGCTGCCGATGCACCGAGGGAGGCCACCTTCACCGCCACGATCTCAGGAGACACTGTCGCGCTCGGGTTCGTGTGGGTCGGCGATCCCGTCGTCGCTCGTCCGCGGGTCGACGAACTCGAGCGACGTCTCGCCGAGGTGGCGGCGCCCGCCCGTTCCTCGATCGATGCGCTCAGCTACCTGCAGCTGCAGACCCGTGAAGATGACATCGAGGGCCACGAATGGCGTCGGTACTGGAAGGGACACTACTTCCGGGAGCTCGGGAACGACCTGATCGATGCGCTGCTCGCTCGCGATGGCGAGATGTCGCCCGACGTGAGCCTGCAGGCGTACGGCGGCGCCATCGCCGACGTGCCCGGCGATGCCACCGCCTTCTCGAGGAGGGACACGGCGTTCGAGTTCGTCGCCGCATCGCGCTGGCGCTCGCCCGACGACGACGCGCCGAGGATGGCGGCCGCGCGACGCTACGCGAACACGATGGACGAGTTCTCCAGCGGGGCGTACGTCAACGTGCTCGGCGATGACGGCGAAGCAGGGATCCGCCGCGCCTACTCCGCAGACCAGCTGGCGCGACTGACCGCGGTCAAGGACGTGTACGACCCCGGCAACGTCTTCCACCTGAACCAGAACATCCGGCCGAGCGCCGGCTGAGCGTCAGGCGTCGATGCGGTCGCGTTCGAGCGAGTCCGAGCTCTCGATGATGAACTCCTTGCGCGGCGCGACATCCGTGCCCATGAGCAGTTCGAACACCCGCCCGGCGTTCTCGGCGTCCCCGATGCCCACGCGACGCAGCGTGCGGTGCCGACGATCCATCGTGGTCGTCGCGAGCTGATCGGCGTCCATCTCGCCGAGTCCCTTGTACCGCTGGATCGGGTCTTGGTACCGCTTCTTCTGCCGGTCGAGCGTCGCGAGCACGCCCTTGAGCTCGGCCTCGGAGTACGTGTAGATCGTCTCGTTCGGCTTCGAACCCGGGTTCATCACGACGACGCGGTGCAGCGGCGGCACGGCCGCGAACACCCGGCCGTTCTCGATCATGGGTCGCATGTAGCGGAAGAAGAGCGTGAGCAGCAGCGTGCGGATGTGCGCACCGTCGACGTCGGCATCGGCCATCAGGATGACCTTGCCGTAGCGGGCGGCCTCGAGATCGAAGCTCCGGCCCGACCCGGCACCGATCACCTGGATGATCGAGGCGCACTCGGCGTTCGCCAGCATGTCGGCGACGCTCGCCTTCTGCACGTTCAGGATCTTGCCGCGGATCGGCAGCAGCGCCTGGTGCTCGCTGTCGCGAGCGAGCTTGGCGGTGCCGAGTGCCGAGTCGCCCTCGACGATGAACAGCTCGCTGTGCGAGACGTCGTTCGATCGGCAGTCGACGAGCTTCGCGGGAAGCGACGAGCTCTCGAGCGCGTTCTTGCGGCGCTGCGTCTCTTTGTGCGCGCGCGCGGAGATGCGCGACTTCATCTCGGCGACGACCTTGTCGAGCAGCAGGGCCGCCTGGTTCTTGTCGTCTCGCTTCGTGGAGGCGAAGCGCGTGCCGAGCTCCTTCGTCAGCACGCTCGAGACGATGGACCGCGCGGCGGGGGTGCCGAGCACCTCCTTCGTCTGGCCCTCGAACTGCGGCTCGGGCAGGCGCACCGTCACGACGGCCGTGAGGCCGGCGAGCACATCGTCCTTCTCGAGCTTGTCGTTGCCGGCCTTCAGCCGTCGAGCGTTCTGCTCGACCTGCTGGCGCAGGAACTTCAGGAGGCCCTGGTCGAAGCCCGCCTGGTGCGTGCCGCCCTTGGGCGTCGCGATGATGTTGACGAACGAGCGGATGACCGTGTCGTAGCCGGTGCCCCACCGCAGTGCGATGTCGACGACGCACTCGCGCTTCAGCTCGGTCGGCACCATCGCGCCGCCCTCGGTGAGCACGGGCACGGTCTCGGTGAAGTGACCGGAACCGGTCAGGCGCCAGACGTCGGTGAGCGGTGCATCGGTCGCCAGGTGCTCGACGAACTCGGAGATGCCGCCGTCGAACTGGAACGAGGTGGTGTGCGGGGCCTCTCCGCGCTCGTCGGTGACGTCGATCGCGAGCCCCGGAACGAGGAACGCGGTCTGCCGCGCGCGACCGAGGAGCTCCTCGGTCTGGAACTCGGCGCCCTTCGTGAAGATCTGCCGGTCGGCCCAGTAGCGGATGCGCGTGCCGGTGACGCCCTTCGCGACCTTGCCGACGACCCGGAGCTCGCTGCGCTGCTCGAACGGCGTGAAGGGCGCATCGGGCGACGGCGCACCGGAGTCGGCGAAGTTGCCGGGCTCGCCCCGGTGGAACGACATGGCCCAGGTCTTGCCGTCGCGGTCGACCTCGACATCGAGTCGCTCGGAGAGCGCGTTGACGACGGACGCGCCGACGCCGTGCAGTCCACCGGAGGCGGCGTAGGAGCCGGAGCCGAACTTGCCACCCGCGTGCAGCTTCGTGAACACGACCTCGACGCCGGACAGCCCCGTCTTGGGCTCGATGTCGACGGGGATGCCGCGTGCGCGGTCGCGCACCTCGACGCTGCCATCGGGGTGCAGGGTCACGCCGATCTCGTTGCCGTGACCCGCGAGCGACTCGTCGACCGAGTTGTCGATGATCTCCCAGAGGCAGTGCATGAGGCCGCGGGAGTCGGTCGAACCGATGTACATGCCGGGTCGCTTGCGCACGGCCTCGAGGCCCTCGAGCACGGAGAGATGGCGGGCGGAATAGTCGGAGCTCACGTCGAACAAGCCTACTGAGCTGCACCGACACATCCACTCAGCCACTACGCGCTGAGCGAAATGCCCGGCCCAACGGAAGGAACCGGCCCGCACTCGTGTTTTCATTGATGAACGGAACACCACGCATGAGCGACGAAGGAGGAGCCATGACCCAGTACACCGAGACCACCGGTGCGGTCGATGAACTCGAGACCCCTTACGAGCTCACCGCGCTCGATCGATGCGATGCCTGCGGCGCGCAGGCGTACATCCGCGTCGTCGTCGCGAGCGGCGAACTGCTGTTCTGCGCCCACCACGGTCGCAAGCACCAGGAGAAGCTCTCGCAGATCGCGCACAGCTGGCACGACGAGTCGAGCAAGCTGCTCGCGGATCGCAGCTGACCGACCGACTCCACGAACGCCCCGGCTCGTCCGGGGCGTTCGTCGTTTCAGGACTCGGCCGGTCTCAGGACTCGGCCGGTCTCAGGACTCGGCCGGTCTCAGGACTCGGAGATCGAGACGCCCGCCGCTGCCAGCTGCGCGGCACGTGCGGCGGACGCATAGGCGTCGACGGCCTGCGCGCGCTCGCCTGCGACGTACTCGAGCCCGGCGCGCGACGCCATCGTCTCGAGCAGGCGATCGGCGAACACCGGGTTCTTGGCGAGCACCGGGCCATGCAGATGCGTGCCGTAGACGTCGCCCATGACCGCGCCCTCCTGGCCGGAGTCACGGCCGTTGCCGTGGCCTGCACGGAGACGACCGAGCGGCGAGGCCTCGGCACCGACGTAGTCGCGGGCGTGGTTCTCGAAGCCCACGAGCATGCCGAAGCGCGGGCTCTTCGCGACGACGTCGCCGGTCACGCGGTTCGCGCGCGGCACCGAACGGCCGGGCAGGATGCCGAGGCCCTCGACGGTCCGCCCACTGGCGAGTTCGATGCCCCAGCTGAGGAGCTCCCAGCCGGTGCCGATGGAGAGGATCGGAACCCCCTCGGTGCCCCAGCGGCGGAACTCGTCGTGCATCGTGAGCAGCAGCTCGCGACTCTCGTCGAGTGACGAGTCGCTGCCCGAGCCGAGCACGATCGCGTCGACCCGCGGCGGCAGCTGCGCGGCCGACTCGACGTCGACGACCTCTGCGTCGAGGCCGGCCCAGCGCGCGCGCGTTGCGAGCACCCCCGCGTTCTCGGCGTCGCCGTTCGTGTTCTGGAGTCGGGGAAGCAACGAGACGATCGAGAGGGTCATTCTGCTCCAGCGAGTCCGAGGTGGGCGCGAGTGCGTCGCATGGCGTCGGCGGTGAAGACGATCGTCTTGACTCCGGACTCGGGGGCCGGCATCGCCAGGAAGTCGTCGACTGCGGTGCCGAGATCGGGCTCGACGCGGTCGATCTCCACGCCGTCGTAGGCGAGCATGAGCGCAGCCTCGGCCGACTTCGAGCCCGTCACGATCGAGACCCGCCCGAGCGAACCGGCATCCGTCGGCCAGAAATAGGAGGGGTCGCGCACGTCGGAACCGATCGCGAACAGGATCTGCTCGGTGCCCGGCGCGATGCTGTCGACGTTGAGCTGGTAGCTCGCGGGGTTCTGAACGAGCACGAACTCGACGTCGTGACCGCGGACGGTGGTGCGCTCGCCCCGGCCGAACACGGCGGGGATGGCGCTCAGCGCGTCGGCGGCTGTCGAGCTCGAGAAGCGCTCGCCGAGCACCGCCTTGGCCGTGGCGTATGCCGCTGCCGCATCGACGGCGTAGTGCACGCCGCGTGCCGGCAGGCCGATCGAGACGGATGCCCCGGCGTCGTCGAGCACCGCAGCGGCGCCGTCGACCGTCTCGACGAGCACCTCGGTGCCGCTCGAGAGCCGGGTGCTGCTCGTCTCGGTGTAGCCGAGTCCCCGCGGCGAGGCCGCCAGCACGGCATCGGTGACACCGAAGCGATGCACGGCCACCCCGGGCCGCACCCGTTCGGCCAGGCGCTCGAGGTACGCGTCGTCGGCGTTCACGACGATCGACTCGCCCGCACGCGCGGCGATGCGCGCGAGCATGGAGGCGACCATCTCGGAGTCGTGGAACCGGTCGATCTGGTCGACCATGACGTTCGTGAGGCACACGACTCGCGCGTCGACGCCCTGCATGACGAGGGCGCCGTGGCCCTCGTCCATCTCGAGCACCGCGACCTCGCCGGGCACGCGGCCGCGCCAATCGGCCTGCTCGAGTAGAGCCGAGGTGAGGCCCTGGCTGATGTTCGCCGTCGACGGGTTCGTGAAGACGTCGACGCCGTGGGCGCGGAGGATCGCGACGAGCATCTTGGTCGTGGTCGACTTGCCGCTCGATCCCGAGACGACGACGAGCCCCTGCGGGAAGCCCGAGAGCGTGCGCTTCAGGTACTTCGGGGCGATGCGGTTGACGACCAGGCCGGGAACAGCCGATCCGCCGCCGGGCTTGCGCAGCCGGGCGGCGAATCGGGTGAGCCTGCCGACGAGGATCGCCGGCGCGTAGCGCACCGGCGGCCTACTCGAGGTAGTCGCGGAGCGACTGCGAACGCGAGGGGTGACGCAGCTTCGCCATCGTCTTCGACTCGATCTGGCGGATGCGCTCGCGCGTGACCCCGAAGGTGTCGCCGATCTGGTCGAGGGTCTTCGGCATGCCGTCGCCGAGGCCGAAGCGCATGCGGATGACGCCGGCCTCGCGCTCGCTCAGCGAGTCGAGGAGCGACTCGAGCTGCTTCTGCAGCATCGTGAAGCCCACCGCGTCGGCCGGGACGACCGCCTCGGTGTCCTCGATCAGGTCGCCGAACTCGCTGTCGCCGTCCTCACCGAGCGGCGTGTGCAGCGAGATGGGCTCGCGACCGTACTTCTGCACCTCGATGACCTTCTCGGGGGTCATGTCGAGTTCGCGGCTGAGCTCTTCGGGCGTGGGCTCGCGACCCAGGTCCTGCAGCATCTGGCGCTGCACGCGGGCGAGCTTGTTGATGACCTCGACCATGTGCACGGGGATGCGGATGGTGCGCGCCTGGTCGGCCATCGCGCGGGTGATCGCCTGGCGGATCCACCACGTCGCGTAAGTCGAGAACTTGAAGCCCTTGGTGTAGTCGAACTTCTCGACCGCACGGATGAGGCCGAGGTTGCCCTCCTGGATGAGGTCGAGGAACTGCATGCCGCGACCCGTGTAGCGCTTGGCGAGCGAGACCACGAGGCGGAGGTTCGCGCCGAGCAGGTGGCTCTTCGCGCGCTGTCCGTCCTTCGCGACCCACTGCAGCTCGCGGCCGAGCTGCGAGCGCTTCTCGGCGTCGGTCATGTGCGAGAGCTTCTCTTCGGCGAACAGGCCCGCCTCGATGCGCATCGCGAGCTCGACCTCTTCGGCCGCGTTCAGGAGCGCGACCTTTCCGATCTGCTTCAGGTAGTCCTTGACGGGGTCGGCCGTCGCGCCGGTGATGGCGCTCGAGTAGACCGGGACCTCGTCTTCGTCGTCGACCGCGCGCAGCACGAGCGCGCCAGTGGGGTGCGGCTCGACCGCGACGGCCTTCGTGTCGTCGTCGTCGGCGTCGGCTGCCGAGTCCTCGGCGCCTTCGGCGACCTCGAGGTCGACGACCTCTTCACCCTCGTCTTCGTCGTCCTTGGCCTTCGCCTTGGCCCGGGGCTTGGTCGCGGCCTTCGCGGTCGTTGCGCGCGGCGTCTTCGCCGCGGGGGTGGCCGCAGCCTTCGCGGGCGTCTTCGCGGCGGTCGACTTCGCGGCGGTCGCGCGCTTCGCAGCGGGCTTCTCCGCCTCGCTCGCAGCCTTCGTCGTTGCCATTCGTTGAACCTCTCCTACCGTCGTGCGCTCGTGCCCTCACGGACTCGGCTCATGCACTCGGTCCGGTCGTTTTCGGACACTATGAGGACCCATGTCAAGTCCGCTGCATCGGCATGGTCTTTCACCACGCCAGCGGGCCAGAACGGGTCCTGCCTCCATTATACAGACCCGTGCACCGCAAACCGCCTGAACGGGCCCGACTCGCCCTCCTGTTGCTACAACATCGAGGCGGCGGCGGGCATTCCCCCGTCGGTCAGCGTCCGCGCGGCGTGTCGTCGTCGTTCGCGCGGCGGAAGGCGAGGAACTTCTCGAGCTCGGCGGCGATCTCGTCGGCCGACGGCAGCTCGCCGTCTTCGTCGGTGAGCGGCGACCGGAGCGTGGTCCCTTCCATGTAGGAGTCGTGACGCTGCTCGAGCGTGCCGACGAGCTTCGCGAGCTCGGCGTTCTCGGAGACCTGTTCGTCGATGCGCGCGATGAAGTCCCGCCCCTGCTCGCGCAGCGCATCGGTCGGGAAGATGCGCCCGGTCGCGGCGCTGATCGCCTCGAGCGCAGTGATCGCGGCGGAGGGGTACTCGGCGTCGGAGAGGTAGTGCGGAATGAGCAGCACGAACCCCGTGGTCGGGTGGTCGAGCTCCTGGAGCCGGAACTCGACGAGGTGCAGCACGTTGGCGGGCACCTGCGTCGTCGGCCGCCAGATCGACATGGCCTCGATGAGTTCGGAGCGGTTGCCGCTCACGGTCACGCCGACGGGCCGCGTGTGCGGCACCGGCATGGGGATCGAGTTGATCCAGGTGGTGGACGAGACCTCGAACCGCTCGATCAGGTCGAGCACGGCCGAGCTGAATCGCTGCCACTGGTAGTCGGGCTCGAACCCGGTGAGGAGCAGGAACTGCTGGCCGAGCTCGTCGACCGCGAGGTCGAGGCTCAGTCGTGGCGGCGTGTACTCGGTGAGGTGGTCGCCCTCGAAGAGGATGATCGGCCGCCGGGCTCGGTAGTCGAGCAGCTCGTCGGCCTCGAAGGATGCCACGACCGTGCTGTCGAGGGTGGAGAGCAGGTACTCGGTGGTCTGCGCGACGGCCCCGCCCGCATCGGCGTAGCCGGTGAGCCCCGCAACCAGCGGAAGCCCGGCGGGAACGATCACGTCGGGGTTCAACTCGTACAGGGAGCGGGGGTCTCGCATGCTTCCAGCCTACTGAGACCGGTTGCGCCCGCCTCCGGATCACCGGTCGTCCACGTGATGCCGAGAGCGAACACGTACGATCGGTCGCATGGCTGTTCCCTCCCTCTCCGTGACCGACTCCCCCGCTGCGACCTCCGATGCCGATGTCGTGCTGCTCGCCGTTCGAAAGGGCGCCGACGGCCCCGAGCTCCTGGCCGAGGCGGGCTTCGAATGGGTCGCTGGCGCGCTCGAGACGCTCGGCGTCGGCGGCACGGCCGAAGAGCTCATCCGCATCCCGGGTGCAGCGGGCGGCCCCCGCATCGTCGCCGTGGTGGGCGTCGGCGAGCGAGCGGATGCCGCGAGCCTCCGCCTGGCCGCCGGCAGCGCGCTCCGCCAGCTGAAGGGCGAGTTCACGGTGGCGATCGCCGTGCCGACCGCCGACGCCGAGGCCGCCGCCGCGCTGCTCGAGGGCGCCGGGCTCGGCGCGTACGGGTACGACGGCCTCCGTTCGGAGACGAGGCCGCGACCGACGAGCATCGTGCTCCACTCCGTGTTCGACGACGCCGTGATCGGCCTCGACCGGGTCCGTGCAGTGGTCGCCGCCGTCGCGACGACGAAGGACCTCGTCAACATGCCGCCCGCCGACCTGTTCCCCGCGCGACTCGCGGAGATCGCCGTCGAGACGGCTGCGGCCGTGGGCATCGGGTCGAAGGTCTGGGACGAGGAGGCGCTCGCGGCCGACGGCTTCGGCGGCATCCTCGCAGTCGGTCAGGGCTCGAGTCGCGGTCCGCGGCTCGTGCGCCTCGACTACACGCCGGCCGGGGCATCCCTTCACCTCGCCCTCGTCGGCAAGGGCATCACGTACGACTCGGGCGGCATCTCGCTGAAGCCGATGATGTCGCTCGTCGGCATGAAGACCGACATGGCGGGTGCCGCGACGGTGCTCTCGGCCATGGTGGCCCTCGCCGAGCTCGAGGTGCCGATCCGGGTCACCGGCTGGCTCTGCATCGCCGAGAACCTGCCCTCCTCCACCGCAGTCCGCCCGAACGACGTGCTGCGGATCCGCGGCGGCAAGACCGTCGAGGTCATCAACACCGATGCGGAGGGCCGGCTCGTGCTCGCCGACGGCCTGGTCGCCGCGAGCGAGGAGCAGCCCGACGCGATCGTCGACGTCGCGACCCTGACGGGTGCCCAGATGGTCGCCCTCGGCCACCGCATCGCAGGCCTCATGGGTGAGGAGGAGCTCGTCGGCCGGGTGCGCGCGGCGGCGGACCAGGTCGACGAGTCGACGTGGCCGATGCCGCTCCCCCGCGACCTCATGCCGTACCTGAAGTCGGACGTCGCCGACCTCGCGAACACCAAGCTCGGCATGACGGTGCCCGGCATGCTGCTCGCAGGCGTCTTCCTGCAGGAGTTCGTCGGGCTCCGCACGGGCACCGAGACGCGCATCCCATGGGCGCACCTCGACATCGCAGGGCCGTCCCACAACACCGCAGCGGGCCATGGCTTCACCGGTTCGGGCGCCACCGGCATCGCCGTTCGCACGCTCGTCCGCCTGGGCGAGCAGCTCTCCGCAGGGTAGTAAGGTCGTATGGGCGAGATCCTCGCCCATACACCCTGTCCCGGCAACGAACCGGGAGCAGTCCGTGTCGCAGATCTGGTGCGCAAGGGAGAGAGCGTTTGTCCGAGCAGAACTTTGACATTGTCGTCCTGGGCGGAGGCAGCGCCGGTTACGCCGCTGCGATCCGTGCCGTCGAACTCGGCATGACCGCCGTGGTGATCGAGAAGGACAAGCTCGGCGGCACGTGTCTCCACCGCGGTTGCATCCCCACGAAGGCCCTGCTGCACTCGGCAGAGGTCGCCGAGGTGGCCCGCGAATCTGCGAAGTACGGTGTCAAGACCTCGTTCGAGGGCGTCGACATCGCCGGCGTCTCGGCCTACCGCGAGGGCATCGTCGCGAGCAAGTGGAAGGGCCTGCAGGGCCTGCTGAAGGCACGCGGCATCCCCGTGGTCGCCGGTGAGGGCCGC
The DNA here is from genome assembly GCF_042673425.1 of Agromyces sp. NPDC056965. Classification (NCBI taxonomy): domain Bacteria; kingdom Bacillati; phylum Actinomycetota; class Actinomycetes; order Micrococcales; family Microbacteriaceae; genus Agromyces; species Agromyces sp. NPDC056965. The sequence goes on from NZ_JBHURI010000062.1 coordinate 20,077, forward strand.
CTCGTCGGCGCCAATGCCGTGGCCGTCGGCGACGACCGCTACGTCGGCAAGAACGTCGTGCTCGCCACGGGCTCCTACTCGCGATCGCTGCCGGGCCTCGAGATCGGCGGCCGCGTCATCACGAGCGAGCAGGCGCTCGAGCTCGACTTCATCCCGAAGAAGGTCGCCGTGCTCGGCGGCGGCGTCATCGGCGTCGAGTTCGCGAGCGTCTGGAACTCCTTCGGCGCCGACGTCACCATCATCGAAGCGCTGCCCCACCTCGTGCCCAACGAGGAGGAGACCATCTCGAAGCAGCTCGAGCGCGCATTCCGCAAGCGCGGCATCGAGTACTCGCTCGGCGTGCGCTTCCAGAGCGTGACCCAGAACGACGACGGCGTCGTCGTCACGCTCGAGAACGGCACCACCTACGAGGCCGAGCTGCTGCTCGTCGCCGTCGGCCGCGGCCCGGTCACGCAGAACCTCGGGTACGAAGAGGCCGGCATCACGATCGACCGCGGCTTCGTCATCACGAACGACCGCCTCGAGACGAGCGTCCCGGGCGTCTACGCCGCCGGTGACATCGTCCCCGGGCTCCAGCTCGCGCACCGCAGCTACCAGCAGGGCATCTTCATCGCCGAGGAGATCGCGGGCCTCGCCCCGATCGTCGTCGAAGACGTGAACATCCCGAAGATCACGTACTGCGAGCCCGAGGTCGCCTCCGTCGGCTACACCGAGGCGAAGGCCGCCGAGAAGTTCGGCGCCGACCAGGTGTCGTCGTTCGAGTACAACCTCGCCGGCAACGGCAAGAGCTCGATCCTCGGCACGTCGGGCTCGATCAAGGTCGTCCGCGTGAACGAGGGACCGATCGTCGGCGTGCACATGATCGGCGGCCGCGTCGGCGAGCTCATCGCCGAGGCGCAGCTCGCTGTGAACTGGGAGGCCTACCCCGAAGACATCGCCCCGTTCATCCACGCCCACCCGACCCAGGGCGAGGCGTTCGGCGAGGCCGTGCTGAAGCTGGCCGGCAAGCCGCTCCACGCCATCTGAACCCGTCGTACCCATCCACGACTGCAATAAGCTAGAAAGCGTTCCCACGCTGTGAAGGAGACAAGCGCATGAGCGAATCCGTCAGCCTCCCGGCACTCGGAGAGAGTGTCACTGAGGGCACGGTCACCCGCTGGCTGAAGAATGTCGGCGACCGTGTCGAGGTCGACGAGCCGCTGCTCGAGGTCTCGACCGACAAGGTCGACACCGAGATCCCGTCGCCAGTCGCGGGTGTCATCGAGGCGATCCTCGTCCAGGAGGACGAGACCGTCGAGGTCGGCACTGCGCTCGTGACGATCGGCGACGGATCGGGTGCAGCCGCTGCTCCGGCCGCCCCCGAGGCTGCAGCGCCCGTCACCGAGGCTGCTCCGGCAGCTCCTGCCGAGCCGGCCGCACCTGCGGCACCGGTCGCCGAGCCGGTCGCTCAGGCACCGGCAGCACCGGCTGCTCCCCCGGCACCCGCCGCGGAGCCCGTTGCACCGGCAGCTCCGGTTGCAGAACCCGTGGCACAGGCACCGGCAGCACCCGTTGCTCCCGCGGCGCCGGTCGCAGAGCCCGTCGCACAGGCACCGGCAGCTCCCGCTGCTCCTGCAGCGCCGGTCGCAGAGCCCGTCGCACAGGCACCGGCAGCTCCCGCTGCTCCCGCAGCACCCGTGGCCGAGCCGGCCGCACCGGCAGCTCCGGCGGCGCCGACCGGCGGCTCGCACGCCGGCCCCGCAGGCTACGTCACCCCGATCGTCCGCAAGCTCGCGAACGAGCAGGGCGTCGACCTCGCCAGTGTCACCGGCACGGGCGTCGGCGGTCGCATCCGCAAGCAGGACGTCATCTCGGCGAACGTCGCGCCCGCGGCAGCCGCCGAGGCCGCTCCGGCCCGTCAGGAGCTCGAGATCTCGCCGCTGCGCGGCACGACCGTGCCGATGACGCGCCTGCGCAAGGTCGTGGCCGAGCGCGCCGTGGTCTCGATGACCTCGACCGCGCAGCTGACGACCGTCGTCGAGGTCGACGTGACGCGTGTTGCGCGCCTGCGCGACAAGGTCAAGGGCGACTTCCTCGCCAAGACCGGCAACAAGCTCTCGTTCCTGCCGTTCTTCGCGATGGCAGCGGCTGAGGCACTCCGCGCGTACCCGATCATCAACTCCACCGTCGACGGCGACAGCATCGTCTACCCGGCGCAGGAGAACATGAGCATCGCGGTCGACACCGAGCGCGGCCTGCTCACGCCGGTGATCCGCGACTCGGCCGAGCTCGACATCGCCGGCCTCGCCGCGCAGATCGCCGACCTCGCCGAGCGCACCCGCAACAACCAGCTGAAGCCCGATGAGCTGTCGGGGGGCACCTTCACCCTGACGAACACCGGCTCGCGCGGTGCGCTCTTCGACACGCCGGTCGTGTTCCTGCCGCAGTCGGCGATCCTCGGCACCGGCACCGTCGTGAAGCGTCCCGTGGTCGTCTCGACCGACGGCGCCGACGCGATCGCCGTGCGGTCGATGGTCTACCTGGCGCTCTCGTACGACCACCGCATCATCGACGGCGCCGACGCCGCCCGCTTCCTCACCGCGGTCAAGCAGCGGCTCGAAGAGGGTGCGTTCGAGGCGGACCTCGGCATCTAGCCGAAGAGCTCTCGAAGTCGCCAACCGGCCTCGCCCCTCATCACGAGGAGCGAGGCCGGTTCTCGTTCGACGGCTGCGTAGGGAACGGTGACGAGCACTGCCGAACCCATCTCGGCAGCGACGGTGATTCGCGACGGGTCGAGGGCCGATGGCGGGTCTCCCCCGTCGCGCGCGACGCCCATCGCCGCGACCTCAGCGGCCTCTGCGGCTGACCCCGGCTGCACGATCTCCTCCAGGCAGGCCAGATCGAGCTGATCGAAGCACTCGGCGCGCCGCGAGAGCAGGGCTTGCACGGCGGCCACCACATCGTCACCGGACGTCGCGTCGTCTGCGGTGACGACCCCGTCATCGGCCGGCACCGCCGATTCCGATGGTTCGGCGGCCACCGCCCGGTCGACCCGTGCGGGTGCTTCACGTCCGTCGCCCGAGGACACGTCATCGCCCAGCCCCGGCGGCACCAGCGTGAGCAGCACCACGAGTGCTCCGCCGCCCATCAGGGACCCGACGATGAGTGCTGGTCTCCGTCGACGCAGCATCGTGCGCACCCGGCTCACGGCGCCGACCGGCGGATTCCGAGCGATGGACGACCCGGCCCCGTTCACGCCGCGACGCCCGTCTGCCACGAATCCGGGCCACTGCGCGAGATCGAGCACGGTGCGGATCGCGCTTCGCGCGGGAGCATCTGATGCGTCGTCGGCATCGGCGGCGTGCTCCTCATGCAGCTGAGCGGCGATCGGCGCGGTCACCCGCGACGGAAGGCCTGCCCGCGGCGCTGCGACCTCGATGCCGCGGATCGGTGCGGGATGCGCAGCCGCGAAGAGCGCCCGTTCGAGCTCCGCCTCGCACGGCATGAACGGCCGGGTCGTCAGTCGTGATCGCATCAGTTCGATGACTGCGGCGAACGCTTCCGGCCGCTCCGTCGAAGCGGTCACCTCGAGGATCAGGTCGGCGAGGGCGGCATGGCCCGCTCGAAGGAGCGGCGTGCGCTCGTGCGGCGGCACCGGGAGCCGCTCGAGCCCGCCGAGACCGGTGAGCCGAGGGCGCCCCCGACCGTCGAGCAGGACGTCTGCCGGTGAGAGCCGCGTGTGCACGAATCCTCGCTGTGCGAGTTCACCGACCGCGACGGCGATCGGTGCGAGCATCGTGACCGCTTCGCCCGGAGCGATCCGACGCTCGGCGATGACCCGAGCGATCGATGCCCCGGCAAGACGCTCGACTGCGAGTGCGCAGCGCCCGTCGTCGAGCGTCGCGACATCATAGAGCGCAGGCAGCGAGCCCGAGGCATCCGTCGACATCGCCTCGATCTCGAGGGCGATCGCGGCCCCGCTCGCGGCGGCGTCGTAGACCCGCACGACCACGAGCGGCGCCGGATCGTCGGCCGTGCCGTCGACCGCCGCGAGGAACACGTCGGCCCGCTCACCCGACGCGATGCGTCGCAGCAACCGGTAGCCGGCGATGGTCGAATCCCCGGCGGGCCGGGGATCGTGCATCGACGCGCCGTCGTCAGGGCCGGCGTCGGAGCCGTCGATGGAGCCACGACGGGGGCCTCGCCTCGAGGATCGAACCATGCCGTCGAGCTTGCCCGTCGCCGCCCATCGCGGCCGCGCCGGTCGGCGGTCTGCGGATTGGAGCCCGTCGACGACCGTTGTCGAGGAGGAGTGACCTAAGCTGAATCCCATGCTCGACATCGTCGTCACGGGGCTAAGCGCCAACTCCGTGCCGTACATCGAGGGTCTCGACCTTCAGCGCGCCGTCCATCGCGCGGTTGTCGGGGGCGAACGCCCCGACACCGTACTCCTTCTGGAGCACCCCTCCGTCTACACCGCCGGCAAGCGCACTGCGCCCGACGAACGGCCGACCGACGGAACCCCCGTCATCGACGTCGATCGCGGCGGCAAGATCACCTGGCACGGCCCCGGCCAACTGGTCGGGTATCCGATCCTGCGCCTGCCGGAACCCATCGACGTCGTCGGGTACGTCCGTCGGCTCGAGGGCATCCTCATCGACGTGCTCGCCGACATCGGCCTCGAGTCGCGTCGCGTCGACGGCAGGTCCGGCGTCTGGGTCGGCCCACCCGGCCGCGAGAACAAGATCGCGGCCATCGGCATCAGGGTCGAGAGCGGCGTCACCATGCACGGCTTCGCCCTCAATGCGAGCAACGAGCTCGACGCGTACGAACGGATCGTCGCCTGCGGCATCCGCGATGCCGGAGTGACGACGATCAGCCGCGAACTGGGTCGCACCGTGACCCCGGCCGATCTCGTCGAACCGATCTCCGCGCGGTTCCGCGCCGAGGCGGCGATCGCCGCGTGAGCACCGCACCCGAGGGGCGCAGGATGCTGCGCCTCGAAGTCCGCAACGCCCAGACACCGATCGAACGCAAGCCCGAGTGGATCAAGACGCGCGCGAAGATGGGGCCCGAGTACCGGGCGCTGCAGTCGCTCGTGAAGAGCGAAGACCTGCACACCGTGTGCCAGGAGGCCGGCTGCCCGAACATCTACGAGTGCTGGGAGGATCGCGAGGCGACCTTCCTCATCGGCGGATCGCAGTGCACGAGGCGTTGCGACTTCTGTCAGATCGACACCGGCAAGCCGGCCGACTTCGACGCCGACGAACCGCGCCGCGTGGGTGAATCGGTGGTGCGCATGCAGCTCCGCTATTCCACCGTCACGGGCGTCGCCCGCGACGACCTGCCCGACGGCGGCGCCTGGCTCTACGCCGAGACGATCCGCGAGATCCATCGGCAGTCGCCCGGCACCGGGGTGGAGATCCTCGTGCCCGACTTCAACGGCGTGCCCGAACTGCTCGGCGAGGTGTTCTCCGCACGCCCCGAGGTGTTCGCCCACAACGTCGAGACCGTGCCTCGCATCTTCAAGCGCATCCGACCGGCGTTCCGCTACGAACGCTCGCTCGATGTGATCACGCAGGGCCGCGACGCCGGCCTCATCACGAAGTCGAATCTCATCCTCGGTATGGGCGAAGAGCGGGCGGAGGTCTCGCAGGCCCTGCAGGACCTGCACGACGCCGGCACCGACATCATCACGGTGACCCAGTACCTGCGGCCGAGTCCGCGGCACCTGCCGGTCGCTCGCTGGGTGCGCCCCGAGGAGTTCATCGAGATCAAGGAGGAGGCCGAGGCGATCGGATTCCTCGGCGTCCTCGCCGGTCCCCTCGTCCGCTCCTCCTACCGGGCGGGCCGCCTCTGGGCGCAATCGATGCACGCGAAGGGGCGAGAGCTCCCCGCAGAGCTCTCGCATCTCGCCGACGCGTCGCTCGGCTTCGCGCAGGCGGTCGGCTAGCGGCATCCGTCGTCTCGGACCGCGTGCAGATCGCGGGCCGAGACCGCCCACCCCGCCCGGATCCGTGTGTACAATGCACCCACCAA
>NZ_JBHURI010000063.1:0-25981 GCF_042673425.1 Agromyces sp. NPDC056965
ACGCGGCGGCCGGGTCATATGTGTTTAAGAGACTGGGCCGGCGCTGCCCCGGGGCGCCGTCGGCTCCTAGGTTGGGGCCGGGGACCCGGTCGGGGCGGCGCACACCGCGCCGACCGGTGGGTGACGAGTCACCCGTAATCACCTGCACATCGGGCGATCCCGCCCACTCTAACCGGAGGAGAACACCCATGCGCCGCACAGCGCTACTGGCCGGAGTCGCCGCCACGGCACTCCTGCTCACCGCCTGCTCGTCCAACGACGGCGGGTCGACGTCGACCGCCGACAAGGACATGACGGCGGAGATCAACTACGCCTTCTGGGATGCCACTCAGGAAGCGGCGATCGACACGATCATCGAGGAGTTCAATGAGGAGTACCCGAACATCACGGTGAAGAAGGACGTCACGCCGTACTCGGAGTTCTTCGGCAAGCTCCAGACCCAGGCCTCGTCGGACACGCTGCCCGACGTCTTCTGGATGAACGGCCCGAACTTCCAGCTCTACGCCTCGAACGACAAGCTCGAGCCCGTGACCGACGCGGTCGACCCCGCGAACTACCCGCAGGCGCTGAACGACCTCTACTCGTTCGACGGCACCCAGTACGGCGTGCCCAAGGACTACGACACCGTCGCGGTCTTCTACAACAAGGCGCTCTTCGACCAGGCCGGCGTCGCGTACCCGACCGAGGGCTGGACGTGGGACGAGTTCCACGAGAAGGCGAAGGCCATCTCCGACGCGCTGAAGGCCGACGGCGTCTACGGCACCGTCAACGGCCTCTCGGGCGGCCAGGAGGTCTACTACAACACCATCCTCCAGGCCGGTGGCGAGGTCATCTCGGCCGACAGCACGACCTCGGGCTACGACAGCCCCGAGGCGATCGAGGGCATCCAGTTCGTCGCCGACCTCATCGCCGACGGCTCGGCGCCGACGCTCCAGCAGCTCTCGGACACCCCGCAGAACGTGTGGTTCGTCAACGGCAAGTCGGCCATGTTCTGGTCGGGCACCTGGTCGAACGCCGAACTCCGCGAGTCCGCGATCGTCGACGACATCGAGGTCGCGCCGCTGCCGAAGAACGAGCAGGAGGCGACGGTCATCCACGGCCTCGCGAACGTCGTCGCGAAGTCCTCGAAGAACAAGGCCGCCGCGCAGGCGTTCCAGGAGTTCCTCGCGTCCGAGCGCGCCGCGGTCATCCAGGCCGAGGCCGGCGCGGCGCTGCCCGCCTTCTCGGGCACGCAGACCGCGTTCATCGAGTCGGCGCCGTACAACCTGCAGGTCTTCCTCGACGAGGCCGAGAACTCCTCGTTCCCGTACCCCGTCTCGAAGAACACCGCGGCGTGGAACCAGCTCGAGAACGAACTGCTCCCCGCCGCCTTCTCGGGCGAGCGCCCCGTCGCCGAGGTGGCGAAGGAACTGGCCGAGAAGATGAACGAAGCACTGGCCGAAGAGAACGAATGACCTCCTCAGCAGTACGTGAGGCCGACGTCGCAGCTCCGGCTGCGGCGTCGGCCCCGCCGGCCGGCCGCGGCAGACGCCGGGGCCGCAGCGACCTCGGCTGGGCGCTCGTCTTCGTCCTGCCGTTGTTCGCGGGCATCGCCCTCTTCTACCTGTGGCCGATCGTCCGCAACGTCTGGTTCAGCTTCACCGAGTGGGGGCCCTTCGGCGACTCCGAATGGGTCGGGCTCGACAACTACATCGAACTTGCCGGTGACGCCACGATGGGCCGCGCCATCCTGAACACCCTCGGGTACACGGCGATGCTGCTCTGCGGCGTGCCGCTCGCGATCTACTTCGCGAGCCTGCTGAACCGCCCCGGCCTGCGATTCGCGAACCTGTTCCGCACCGCATTCTTCCTGCCGTACGTCGCGATGCCCGCCGCCATCTCCATGGTCTGGCGCATCATCTACAACGGCGACTTCGGAATCCTGAACTACGCGCTCTCGCTCATCGGCATCGACGGCCCGGCCTGGCTCTCGACCGAGGGCGTCGCCCTCGTGGCCGTCGCCCTCGTCGGCATCTGGATCTCGCTCGGCTTCAACCTCATCATCCTGTCCGCGGGCATGAAGGGCATCCCCGTCGAGCTCTACGAGGCCGCATCCCTCGACGGCGCGACCCGCTGGAAGCAGTTCACGACGATCACGGTGCCGCTGCTCACCCCCTCGATCTTCTTCGTCTCGGTGATGACGGTCATCGCGGGCTTCCAGGTCTTCGACCTGCTCTACGCCCTCATGGGCACCCAGAACCCCGCCATCGACAAGACCCAGTCGGTCGTCTACTACTTCTTCACGAACATCAAGACGGGCGACAACGGGTACGCGGCCGCGATCGGCGTCGTGATCCTGCTCCTCGTCGGCATCTTCACGATGCTCCAGTTCCGACTCCAGAAGAAATGGGTCACCTATGTCTAAGCGTCGCGTCGGCGCGCGCGAGTCGAACACGATCGCCTACGTCGTGCTCACGGTCGGGGCGGTCGTGATGATCTTCCCGTTCGTCTGGCAGCTCATCATGTCGCTCGGCACGAACGCCGACGTCATCTCGATCCCGCCGTCGTTCTGGCCGTCGGAGTTCAAGCCCGAGAACTACCTCAACGTGTTCGACCGCGTGCCGTTCCTCAGCCAGTTCTGGGTGTCGGTCGGCATCACCGTGATCCGCACGGTCGGCCAGCTCGTGCTGTGCTCGATGGCCGGCTACGCGTTCGCGCGCATGTACTTCCCCTTCAAGGGAGTCGTGCTCGCCCTCATCCTCGCGATCCTCATGGTGCCGCCGCAGGTCTACCTGCTGCCGCAGTACCAGATCATCCAGGGTCTCGGCTGGCTGAACACCGTCATCGGCATCGCAGCGCCCGGCATCTTCAGCGCCTTCGGCACGTTCATGATGCGCCAGTTCTTCATGGGACTGCCGCCCGAGCTCGAGGAGGCCGCCCGCCTCGACGGCGCGAACCAGTTCCAGATCTTCTGGAAGATCATGCTGCCGCTCGCGAAGCCCGGACTCTCGGCGCTCGCGATCATCACGGTGCTCTGGTCGTGGAACGACCTGCTCTGGCCGCTCATCGTCGCGACGAGTGCCGAGAGCATGCCGCTCTCCGCCGGCATCGCGACGCTCACGAGCGGGCGCACGATCACGGACTACCCGATGCTGCTCGCCGCGGCGATGATGGCGATGGCGCCGGTCCTGATCCTCTTCCTCATCATGCAGCGCCGGGTCATCGACGGCGTCGCATTCTCCGGACTGAAATGAGCGAGCGGATGACGCAGCGCAACGATTCCCTCCGTGTCGGCCTCATCGGGGCCGGTGCGATCTCCCACGCCCACGTGCCCGGATGGCTCGCGCTCGGCGCGCGGGTCACGGTGTACTCGGAGGCGGGCGCCGAGGCGCTCGCCGAGCAGTACGGGCTCGAGGTCGCCAGCTCGCTCGACGAGCTGTGGCCGGCCGTCGACGTCGTCGACATCGTGACGCCGACCGCGACGCACGCCGGACTCGCGCTCGCCGCGATCGGGCACGGCATCGATGTCGTGTGCGAGAAGCCGCTCGCGCGCACCGCCGCCGACGCGGTGTCCGTCGTCGACGCGGCCGAGCTGGCCGGTGTGCGGCTCTTCCCGGCGCACGTCGTGCGGTACTTCCCCGAGTTCCTCGCGGCGCGCAGCGCGATCGCGGCCGGACGCATCGGCCGGCCCGCGGTCTTCCGCTTCCGGCGGCAGAGCGCTGCGCCGCAGTCGCCCTGGTTCTTCGACGACGCCGTCTCGGGCGGCATCGTGATGGACCAGATGATCCACGATCTCGACCAGGCCGAGTGGCTCGGCGGTCCGGTGCGCCGCGTCTTCGCACGGCTTCAGCGCGGCGGCGATGCTGCGGCCCCGGTGGTCGCAGCCCAGGTCGTTCTCGACCACGAGTCGGGGCTGATCAGCCACGTCCACGGCACCTGGGGGAGCCCGGCGCTGCCCTTCTCCTACTCGTTCGACCTCGCGGGCGACGGCGGGGTGCTGCGGTTCGACTCGATGCGCGACGACACGATGCGCGCGGCGCTGCCGCCGATCGACGGCGGGGGATACCTGCCCGAGACGAGCGGGGCCGAGAGCCCGTACTCCGCCGAGATCGCCGACTTCGTGCGCGCCATCCGCTCCGGAGGCGCCGCCCGGGTCGACGGCGGCGACGGCGTCCGCGCCGTGCGGATCGCGGAGGCCGCGCTCGAGTCGATCGAGAGCGGCCTGCCGGTCGACCTCGGACCAGCAGGCGAGGCGACGGATGCCTCGACCGACGACGCCATGATCGGAGCCGGCGCATGAACCGCACCACCGAACCCCTGCGCATCGGCATCCTGTCGTTCGCGCACCCGCACGTCGAGGCGTACGCCCGCGCGCTCGTCGAACGCGGCATCGAGGTCGTCGGCACCGACCTCCCGCCGTACGACGCGGGCACGCAGCGCGGCGCAGAGCTCGCGGCGCGCCTCGGCATCGAGTACCTCGACGACGTCGACGCCGTGCTCGCGCGTGCGCCGCACGGCGTCATCGTCACCGCCGAGAACGTGCGGCATCGCGAGCTCGCGCTCGCGGCGATCGCCGCCGGTGCCCATGTGCTGTGCGAGAAGCCGATCGCGACCGAGGTCGGCGACGCGCTCGCCATGGTCGATGCGGCCGAGGCCGCGGGCGTCTCGCTCATGACCGCGCACCCGGTGCGCTTCGCGCCGTCGTTCCGCGAGCTCGTCGCCCGCGTCCGCGCGGGGCAGCTCGGCGAGGTCGTCGCCGTGTCCGGCACGAACAACGGCAAGATCCCGCTCGACCGCAGCTGGTTCACGAGCGAGGCCGCCGCAGGCGGCGGCGCGCTCGTCGATCACGTCGTGCACTGCGCCGACCTCCTCGACGAGCTCCTCGGCGAACCGGCGCAGGAGGTCTACGCGACGGCGAACCGCATCCTGCACGCCGACCGCGGCGTCGAGGTCGAGACCGGGGGAGTCGTGTCGATCGCCTACCCGTCGGGTGTCATCGCGACGATCGACTGCTCGTGGAGCCAGCCCGACACGGCGGCGACCTGGGGCGGGCTCACCCTCGAGGTGCACGGCACCCGCGGGTCGATGCGGATCGATCCGTTCGCCGCCCACGTCTCGGGCTACGGCGAGGGCGGCGCGATCTGGGACGCGTTCGGCACCGATCTCGACCAGCTCATGGTCGACGAGTTCCTCGGGGCGATCCGCGAATCGCGGGCCCCGCGTCCCGACGGCTCGGTCGGCGTCCGCACGCTCGCGATCGTCGACGCCGCGCAGCGGTCGGTGCGCTCGGGGCTCCCCGAAGGCGTGCTCGCACGGGCCTGAGCGAACACCCGACCGGCGCCCCGAGGCATCCGCTCATCGACTCGACGGTGAGCCGCAGCGGGGCGCCGGTTCGCATCTCGGGGCTGCCGGATCGTGGTTATACCGGAGATTCGCAGACAAATCAAGAATCGACTGGACACGGCGCGTCTGGCGACATATAGTTAACCTTTGCGCTCCCAGACCCACCATGCCTTCATATTGCGGTCGGCTTCTGTGCGTGTCGAGATCCTGAGGTCTCCGGCATCCGCACTCGTCTGAGGGGTTCCACTCTCCGCTACCGACAGTGAACCGGCCCGACGGGGCCATGGAGGTTATTCACTTGGCTGCTGCGCGCAACGCGACCACGCCCACCCCCAAGAACGGACGCGGTGCAAGCCGTCTCTCGTTCGCCAAGGTCACCGACACCCTCACGGTACCCGACCTGCTCGCTCTCCAGACCGAGAGCTTCGACTGGCTCGTCGGCAACGAGGCGTGGAAGACACGCCTCTCCGAGGGCAAGGCGGCAGGCCGTCAGGACCTGCCCGAGACCACCGGTCTCGAGGAGATCTTCGAGGAGATCTCCCCGATCGAAGACCTCGGTGAGACCATGCAGCTCTCGTTCACCAACCCTGAGCTCGAGCCTCCGAAGTACACGATCGACGAGTGCAAGGAGAAGTCGAAGACCTACTCCGCACCGCTGTACGTGAACGCGGAGTTCATGAACCACCTCACGGGTGAGATCAAGACGCAGACCGTCTTCATGGGCGACTTCCCGCTCATGACCCCCAAGGGCACGTTCGTCATCAACGGCACCGAGCGCGTCGTCGTCTCGCAGCTCGTTCGCTCGCCGGGCGTCTACTTCGAGCGCACGCCCGAGAAGACCTCCGACAAGGACATCTACTCGGCTCGCGTCATCCCGAGCCGTGGCGCATGGCTCGAGTTCGAGATCGACAAGCGCGACCAGGTCGGCGTCCGCATCGACCGCAAGCGCAAGCAGAGCGTGACCGTCTTCCTGAAGGCCCTCGGCCTCACCTCCGAGGAGATCCTCGAGGAGTTCGCCGGCTACGAGTCGATCGCCCTCACCCTCGAGAAGGACAACATCCTCACGAAGGAAGAGGCGCTCAAGGACATCTACCGCAAGCTCCGTCCGGGCGAGCAGGTCGCTGCCGAGGCCGCGCGTGCGCTCCTCGACAACTTCTACTTCAACCCGAAGCGCTACGACCTCGCGAAGGTCGGCCGGTACAAGATCAACAACAAGCTCGGCCTCGAGGCTCCCCTCACCGACTCGGTGCTGACGGTGCAGGACATCGTCGCCACGATCAAGTACCTCGTCGCGCTGCACGACGAGCGCACCACCCTGCCCGGCCGCCGCGCCGGCAAGGCGGTCGACCTGCGTCTCGACGTCGACGACATCGACAACTTCGGCAACCGTCGCATCCGCGCGGTGGGCGAGCTCATCCAGAACCAGGTCCGCACCGGCCTGTCCCGTATGGAGCGCGTCGTCCGCGAGCGCATGACCACGCAGGACATCGAGGCGATCACCCCGCAGACCCTGATCAACGTGCGACCCGTCGTCGCCGCGATCAAGGAGTTCTTCGGCACCTCGCAGCTGTCGCAGTTCATGGACCAGAACAACCCGCTCGCGGGTCTGACCCACAAGCGTCGCCTCTCGGCGCTCGGCCCCGGCGGTCTCTCGCGCGACCGCGCCGGCGTCGAGGTCCGAGACGTCCACCCGTCGCACTACGGCCGCATGTGCCCGATCGAGACCCCGGAAGGCCCGAACATCGGCCTCATCGGTTCGCTCGCATCGTTCGCGCGCATCAACTCGTTCGGCTTCATCGAGACGCCGTACCGCAAGGTCGTCGCCGGCAAGGTCACCGACCAGATCGACTACCTCACGGCGTCCGAGGAGGACGACTACATCGTCGCCCAGGCCAACGCGCCGCTGAAGGCCGACGGTCACTTCTCCGAGGACCGCGTCCTGGCACGTCAGAAGGGCGGCGAGGTCGACCTCGTTCCCGCCGACCTGATCGGCTACATGGACGTCTCGCCGCGCCAGATGGTGTCGGTCGGCACCTCGCTCATCCCGTTCCTCGAGCACGACGACGCGAACCGCGCCCTCATGGGTGCCAACATGCAGCGTCAGGCTGTGCCGCTGCTCCGCAGCGACTCGCCGTTCGTCGGTACCGGCATGGAGGGCTACGCGGCCATCGACGCCGGTGATGTCATCACCGCCGACAAGGCCGGTGTCGTCGCCGAGGTCTCGGCCGACTCGGTCACCGTGCAGCTCGACGCCGGTGGCACGCAGACCTACTTCCTGCGCAAGTTCGACCGCTCCAACCAGGGCACCTCGTACAACAACCGCGTCCTCGTGAACGCGGGCGACCGCATCGAGGTCGGCGAGGTCATCGCCGATGGTCCTGCGACCGACAACGGCGAGCTCGCGCTCGGCAAGAACCTCCTCGTGGCGTTCATGCCGTGGGAGGGTCACAACTTCGAGGACGCGATCATCCTCAGCCAGAACCTCGTGAAGGACGACGTGCTCTCGTCGATCCACATCGAGGAGTACGAGGTCGACGCCCGCGACACGAAGCTCGGCAAGGAGGAGATCACCCGTGATCTCCCGAACGTCAGCCCCGACCTGCTGGCCGACCTCGACGAGCGCGGCATCATCCGCATCGGCGCAGAGGTCCGCCCCGGCGACATCCTCGTCGGCAAGGTCACGCCGAAGGGCGAGACCGAGCTGTCGGCGGAGGAGCGCCTGCTCCGCGCGATCTTCAACGAGAAGAGCCGCGAAGTCCGCGACACCTCGCTGAAGGTGCCCCACGGTGAGCGCGGCACGATCATCGCCGTCAAGGTGTTCGACTCGCAGGACGGCGACGACGAGCTCGGCTCGGGCGTCAACCAGCGCGTGGTCGTCTACATCGCCCAGAAGCGCAAGATCACCGAGGGCGACAAGCTCGCCGGCCGTCACGGCAACAAGGGCGTCATCTCGAAGATCCTTCCGGTCGAGGACATGCCGTTCCTCGCCGACGGAACCCCGGTCGACGTCATCCTGAACCCGCTCGGCATCCCCGGCCGCATGAACTTCGGCCAGGTGCTGGAGACCCACCTCGGCTGGGTCGCCAAGCAGGGCTGGAAGGTCGACGGCAGCCCGGCGTGGGCCAAGAAGCTTCCGAAGGAAGCGCACGAGGCCGCGCCCGGCACCAAGGTCGCGACCCCGGTGTTCGACGGCGCCCTCGAGGAGGAGATCGCGGGTCTGCTCGACTCGACGCTCCCCAACCGCGACGGCGAGCGACTCATCGACTCGAGCGGCAAGACCCAGCTCCTCGACGGTCGTTCCGGCGAGCCGTTCCCGTACCCGGTCTCGGTCGGCTACATGTACATCCTGAAGCTGCACCACCTCGTCGACGACAAGATCCACGCGCGTTCGACGGGCCCGTACTCGATGATCACCCAGCAGCCGCTCGGTGGTAAGGCGCAGTTCGGTGGTCAGCGATTCGGTGAGATGGAGGTCTGGGCGCTCCAGGCCTACGGCGCGGCATACGCGCTGCAGGAGCTCCTCACGATCAAGTCCGACGACATCCTCGGCCGCGTCAAGGTGTACGAGGCGATCGTCAAGGGCGAGAACATCCAGGAGCCCGGCATCCCCGAGTCGTTCAAGGTGCTCATGAAGGAGATGCAGTCGCTCTGCCTGAACGTCGAGGTGCTCTCGGCCGACGGCACCGCGGTCTCGCTCCGCGACACCGACGACGAGGCCTTCCGTGCTGCGGAAGAGCTCGGCATCAACATCTCCGCGCGCTTCGAGTCGTCGAACATCGACGAGATCTAAGCCTGGCCAGTAGACGACTACAGAGACTTTCCAAGGAGAGAAATTGCTCGACGCAACGACTTTTGACGAGCTTCGCATCGGCCTGGCCACCGCAGAGGACATCCGCAAGTGGTCCTACGGTGAGGTCAAGAAGCCTGAAACCATCAACTACCGCACCCTGAAGCCCGAGAAGGACGGTCTGTTCGGCGAACAGATCTTCGGCCCGAGCCGCGACTGGGAGTGCGCCTGCGGCAAGTACAAGCGTGTCCGCTTCAAGGGCATCGTCTGTGAGCGATGCGGCGTGGAGGTCACCAAGTCCTCCGTGCGCCGCGAGCGCATGGGCCACATCGAGCTCGCCGCTCCGGTCACCCACATCTGGTACTTCAAGGGTGTGCCCAGCCGTCTCGGCTACCTGCTCGACATGGCGCCGAAGGACCTCGAGAAGGTCATCTACTTCGCCGCCTACATGGTGATCGACGTCGACGACGAGGGTCGTCACGCCGACATGCCCGGCCTCGAGAACGAGCTCCGGCTCGAGATCAAGACCATCGGCGACCAGCGCGATGCCCGCATCGCGACGCTCATGGCGCGCAAGGAGGAGGAGCTCGCCGCACTCGAGGCGGAGGGCGCCAAGTCCGACCAGAAGAAGCGCGCCGAAGCGGCCGCCGACAAGGAGATGACGCAGGTCCGCAAGTCGGGCGACGAGCAGATCGCGCACCTCGAGCGCGTGTGGGAGGACTTCCGCACCCTCAAGGTCGGCGACCTCAAGCCCGAGGACTCGGTCTTCCACGAGCTCCAGGACCGCTTCGGCATGTACTTCGACGCCTACATGGGCGCCGAGGCCATCAAGAAGCGCCTCGAGGCCTTCGACCTGGCCGCCGAGGCCGACGACCTGCGCCTGCAGATCGCCGAGGGCAAGGGCCAGAAGAAGATCCGCGCGATCAAGCGTCTGCGCGTCGTCAGCTCCTTCCTGCAGACCGGCAACTCGCCGGCCGCGATGGTGCTCGACGTCGTGCCGGTGATCCCGCCGGAGCTCCGCCCGATGGTGCAGCTCGACGGTGGCCGCTTCGCGACCTCCGACCTCAACGACCTCTACCGTCGTGTGATCAACCGCAACAACCGTCTTCGTCGTCTGCTCGACCTCGGCGCCCCCGAGATCATCGTCAACAACGAGAAGCGGATGCTGCAGGAGGCCGTCGACGCGCTGTTCGACAACGGCCGCCGCGGTCGCCCCGTCACCGGTACCGGCAACCGCGCCCTGAAGTCCCTGAGCGACATGCTCAAGGGAAAGCAGGGTCGCTTCCGCCAGAACCTGCTCGGCAAGCGCGTCGACTACTCGGGCCGTTCGGTCATCGTCGTCGGCCCGCAGCTGAAGCTGCACCAGTGCGGTCTGCCCAAGCAGATGGCGCTCGAGCTGTTCAAGCCGTTCGTCATCAAGCGCCTGATCGACCTGAGCCACGCTCAGAACATCAAGGCCGCCAAGCGCATGGTCGAGCGTTCGCGCCCCCAGGTCTGGGACGTGCTCGAGGAGATCATCCGTGAGCGCCCGGTTCTGCTGAACCGCGCACCCACGCTGCACCGCCTCGGCATCCAGGCCTTCGAACCGCAGCTCGTCGAGGGCAAGGCGATCCAGCTCCACCCGCTCGTGTGTGCTGCGTTCAACGCGGACTTCGACGGCGACCAGATGGCCGTGCACCTTCCCCTCTCGGTGGAGGCGCAGGCCGAGGCCCGCATCCTGATGCTCGCCTCGAACAACATCCTGAAGCCGTCCGACGGCCGTCCGGTGACCCTGCCCACGCAGGACATGATCATCGGCCTGCACCACCTGACGACCGGCAAGCCCGGCGCCGCAGGTGAGGGTCGTGCGTTCTCGTCGATCTCCGAGGCCATCCTCGCGTTCGACCAGAACCGTCCGGGCGAGCTCGCGCTCGACCTCGGCGCCACGGTCAAGATCCGTCTCGAGGGCCTGCACTTCGCCGAAGGCGAGACCCCCGAGAACTTCGTTCCCGGCAAGCCGTACCTGCTCGAGACGACCCTCGGTCGCGCCCTCTTCAACGAGGCGCTCCCGGTCGACTACCCCTACGTGAACGCGCAGGCGGGCAAGACGCAGATCTCGGAGATCGTCAACGACCTCGCCGAGCGCTACCCGAAGACCGAGGTCGCCGCGACCCTCGACCGGATCAAGGACGCCGGCTTCCGCTGGGCGACCCGTTCGGGCGTGACCGTCGCGCTCTCCGACATCCTGACGCCGCCCAACAAGGGCGAGATCGTCTCGAAGTACGAGAAGCAGGCCGCCAAGGTCCAGGGCCAGTTCGAGAAGGGTCTGACGACCGACCTCGAGCGTCGCCAGGAGCTCATCCAGATCTGGACCAAGGCGACCGACGAGGTCGCCAAGGCCATGCAGGAGAACTTCCCGACCGACAACACCATCAACCGCATGGTGACGTCGGGTGCTCGTGGTAACTGGCTGCAGGTGCGCAACATCGCCGGCATGCGAGGCCTCGTGAACAACCCGAAGGGTGAGATCATCCCTCGCCCGATCATCTCGAGCTACCGCGAGGGCCTCTCGGTCGCCGAGTACTTCATCGCGACGCACGGTGCCCGCAAGGGTCTGGCCGACACGGCCCTCCGTACGGCCGACTCGGGCTACCTCACGCGTCGTCTCGTCGACGTCTCGCAGGATGTCATCATCCGCGAGGAGGACTGCGGCACGACCAAGGGACTCGAACTGCCGATCGCGACGACGGATGCCTCGGGCGAGCTCGTCCGCGACCCGAACGTCGAGAACGCGGTCTACGCCCGCAGCCTGGCCGCCGACGCGGTCAACGCCAAGGGCGAGGTCGTCGCAGAGGCCGGTGAAGACGTCGGTGACGTGCTCATCGACAAGCTCATCGCGGCTGCCGTGGAGACCATCAAGGTCCGCTCGGTGCTCACGTGCGAGTCCGCCGTCGGTGTCTGCGCGAAGTGCTACGGCCGTTCGCTCGCGACCGGCAAGCTCGTCGACATCGGCGAGGCCGTCGGCATCATCGCGGCTCAGTCGATCGGTGAGCCCGGCACGCAGCTGACGATGCGTACCTTCCACACCGGTGGTTCGGCCTCGGCCGACGACATCACGCAGGGTCTTCCCCGCGTGCAGGAGCTCTTCGAGGCGCGTACCCCCAAGGGTGCATCGCCCATCGTCGAGGCCCCGGGTCGCATCACGATCGACGAGACCGACAAGCAGCGCAAGGTCATCCTCACGCCCGACAACGGCGACGAGCCGATCGCATACAACGTGCTCAAGCGTTCGACCCTCCTGGTCGAGGACGGCCAGCACGTCGAGCTCGGCCAGCAGCTGATCGTCGGCACCGTCGACCCGAAGGAGGTCCTCCGGGTCAAGGGTGTTCGCGAAGTGCAGAAGCACCTCGTGAACGGCGTGCAGGACGTCTACCGCTCGCAGGGTGTGCCGATCCACGACAAGCACATCGAGGTCATCGTGCGCCAGATGCTGCGCAAGGTCACCGTCGTCGACCACGGCGACACCGACCTGCTGCCCGGTGAGCTCGTCGACCGCCTGAAGTACAACGACATCAACCGCGCCGCGCTGACCGAGGGCAAGAAGACCGCCTCGGCCCGCCAGGAGGTCATGGGTATCACCAAGGCCTCGCTCGCGACCGAGTCGTGGCTGTCGGCCGCGTCCTTCCAGGAGACGACCCGCGTGCTCACGCAGGCCGCCATGGAGGGCAAGTCCGACCCGCTCGTCGGGCTCAAGGAGAACGTCATCATCGGAAAGCTCATCCCGGCGGGTACCGGCCTCGGCAAGTACCGGAACGTCGCGGTCGAGGCGACCGAGGAGGCGAAGGCGGAGCGTTACCCGAACCGCATCTTCACCGACGATGCAGCGTTCACCGAGGGCGACCTGAGCTTCGTCGACTTCGACGCGTTCTCGAGCGACGACTTCACCCCCGGCAACTACAGCTAGTCAGCCGATACGACAGCAGGGCCCCGGAGCAATCCGGGGCCCTGTTTCGTTCTCCCGGGCGCGCGGCGCGCGCTCCCGGAATCCGGCCGTTTCCGTTGCTACAGTTGGCCAACCACGGGTGCGAGGGGTGCCCGGAAGGAGCGCGATCATGAGCAGCACGACTCCCGGAGCCGACCCGGAACGTCACGATGAGGAGACCGGTCCGGTCGACGGCGCCGCCGTCGACGATTCCGCGCCCGATTCCGCTCCCGCGGTGAACGAGACCGGCCCCGTCGATGAGCCGGCGCCGGTCGAGCCCGCAGCCGAGCCCGCCGCACCGATCTCCCCTCCGGCCGCCGATGGGCTCGAGCCCGATTCCGTGCCCGAGCCCGAGCCCGAGCCCGCCGATGCCGACCTGGCCGCGACCTCGCGCCTCGACGAGGCCGTCGAGCGGGCGAGCGCCCACCCCGCTCCCGAGGAGACCAACGGCATCGACGACCTGGATGCCTCGGCGACCCCCGAACCCGTCGCCGCCGACGCCGTGCGCCGTGAGACCTACGTGCCGGCCGCAACCGTGGCAGCCGGCACCGCCGCCGGTGCGGCCACCCTCGCCGACGTGCCCGAACCCGTGTACGTCGCCCCGCAGCCCGGACCGCAGACCATCTACGTGCAGGCGCCGACGCCGCCGAAGGCGAAGGGCAATCGCGGGTTCGGCGTGCTCGTCGCACTCATCGGCACGGTCGCGTTCGCCGTGCTCTACGGAGTCGTCGCCTATGCGCTCTACCTGAGCTACGGGGCACCGGAGGGTGAGGCGATCGGCGTCGCCGACTTCCTCCTCGAGCCCACGTTCTGGGTGCCCGTCGTCGCGTTCTTCGTCGGGTTCGCGCTGCTCGCGGCGATCGTGAACCGAGGGCCGTGGTGGACCTACGCGGTCTTCGGCCTGCTGGTCGGCGTGCTCGTGTACTTCGCGTACATCGGCGGTTCCCTGCTCGCGGTGCAGGCGTGGACGCTCACGCTCGAACAGGCGAACGACTTCATCGCCGAGCGCTGGCTCGATCCGTACGCGATCGTGGCGGCGGTCATCGCCCGCGAGATCCCGATCTGGCTCGGCGGCTGGATCGCGGCTCGCGGTCGCACCGTCACCGAGCGCAACCGGCTCGCGATCGAGGCCTACGACCGCGAGCTCGCGGCCGGACCGCAGGCGCAGCGCTACTGAGCCGGCCGCCGCGGCCGCCGATCGACCGGTCGCGAGCGCCGGTCAGCCGCAGTCGAGCACGGGGTCGACGGGTGCCACCACTGCGACGGGTTCGCCCCACGCGGTGAAGGTGAACGCCCCGGTGCCGGTCGCATCGCCGGCGGTGAAGGCCGCAGGCAGCGGCGGCCCCGTGCGCTGCACGGTCATCACGCCCGCCGGCGCTTCCGCGGTGCCGACGACGACGTCGAGCGTCTCGGCGTCGTCCTGCGGCGCCTGCACGGTGACCGTTCCACTCGCGTCGAGCAGCTCGTCGACGAGGTCGCGCGGCTTCAGGAACGGCGCCCACTCCTCGAGCAGCGAATCGCCGGCGGTGCAAACGAACCCCTGCTCGAGTTCGGGAATGCCGGTGCGGGCGGCGTAGGCGGCATTGCCTCGGAGGTAGCTCCGGCCGTCGACGGTCACGATCTCAAGACTGAGCGCTCCGGCATCGATCGTTGCGGTGTACTGGTCCGCGCGTCCGCTGAATCGGACTGCGAGCGAGCGGCCGGGAGCCGGCTCCGCGCCGGCCGCGCCCGCGGTCAGCTCGGTGAAGGCGCCGGAGTAGGTGACCGGACCCGCGGAACCCGTGGCGTCGACGATCTCGGATGCCGCGGCGTCGCCGCTCAGGAGCCAGAGGCCGTTGCCCGGGATGGGGTCGTCGCCGACCGCATCGGCGGGGAACTGCGATGGCGTGGGCGGCGCCTCACCGGGCGGTGCGCTGCAACCCGCGAGCGCGACGCCGACGACACCGGCGAGCGCGAGGGATGCGAGTCGGCGCTTCACGGCGTCGCGTCGGTCACGCAGGCGCTCTGACCTCGCTGGGCCGAGAGCGTCTCGGCGTCGAGCGCGACATCGCCGGTGCTCGAGGTCGGACGCACCACGAAGCACGTGTCGTCTTCGTACAGGCCCGCGGCCGAGTACACCCAGGCCTCGGTGCCGCCGTGCACGAACTGCGTGAGGTCGACGACCTCACCGCTGCCGTGCACCGCGTAGAGGCTGTAGGCGGCGTCGGGGCCGCTCCAGTCGAGGTGTGCGTTGCCGTCCTCGATCTGCAGGGTCAGGCCGCTGACGGCGACCGAGTCGTCGTTCACCGCGGAGATGATGAACCAGGTCGCTGCGCCCGCGAGCGCGAGCACCGTGAGCCCGATCGAGACCAGGAACGCCGGATGCCGCCACCACTTGCGCTCGGAGGCCGGCGCTTCGGCGAGCTCGGGCAGCACCGATCCCGACGTGCCGAGGGGCCGCGCGCCGGCGGTGGAGTGCAGCGCCGGCTGCCCGGGCGACGTGCCGAGCGATGCGCGCGACGCCGGCGACGGGGAGGCGGCGCCGGTCGACGGCATCGGGGTGGTCGCCTGGTACGTCGGGGGAGTGGCGGTCGAGTCATCCGTGCCCGATGCGAGCCGTTCGTGCTCCTTGAGCGTGCTCCGGAAATCGCGGCGACGTGGTGAGCCGGACATCGCTTCCCTTCGTCGTCGGCGTTGCGAGAGATGGCGTCGCCCGTCTGGCCGACCGCGTACCATGGTATCCCGCACGCCGGAGCACGAATACGAGCGCGACGACAGGGAGACCAGTGGGCACACCGGGCCGCCGCCGCGCCCTGATGGGCGCCGCCGTCCTGTCGCTCGCCCTGCTCCTCTCCACGTCGGTCGTCACCGAGTCGCAACGAGCGGATGCCGCGGATTCGGGCTCGCTCGCATCGGTCGCGGTGCCCTATCTCGGCAGCACTTCCATCGAGCCGGCACCGGGCTGGCAGATCACCGATTGCGCGGCGCCGCTTGCGGCGACGCCGCTCGCGACGGCGTGCGAGCCGACGAAGCTGACGCTCACGGCGACCGCCTTCGATCCCGAGGCCGCCGCGGTCGTCGTGCCCGTGCCGCAATCGAACGGCGCCGCCTCGGTCGTCTTCCACTACACGGTCACGCTGGCGCCGCCCGAGGCGCCGACGGTGACCCCCGGTCGCACGGGGTTCCCGGTCGCGGCCGGATCGACGGTGCTGCTCCCGCTCAGCGACCTGGGCATCGAGTGCGTCGTGTGCAGCGACGGCGGGTCGGTCGACGTCGTCGGGGTGGAGCCGCGATCGGCCGGCACGGCGGTTGCGACCGGGACGCACGTGGTGTTCCGCCCGTCGGCGGCCTTCACCGGCGACGCGGGCATCACCCTCCGGTTCGCCGACGACTTCGGCGCGTGGTCGGCGAGCACGGTGGTCGAAGTGCCCGTGTACCGGCCGGCGACGATGCTCGTCGCCACGAGCGTGTACCTCGCGAACGACGGCACCGAGCAGGCCATCGACCTCGGGGAGCTCGTCTTCGGCCCCGAGGCCGGCGACATCCACTTCATCGGATGCGGCGCCGCACTGCACGGCACGGTGGCGTGCCGGCCCGACGGCACGGCGAGCTACGTGCCGTCCGAGGCATCCGTCGACCAGTTCAGCTACCACGTCGCCTCGTCGAACGGCGAACAGGCGACCGGGTCGGTGACGCTCGTCGGGCCGGGCGCCTCGCTGCCCGACTCCGGCCTCGTGCCGGCCTCGGCGAGACGCGACGGCGATGATGGCGTAGCTTCGATGATCGTGCCGCGCGTGCCGTCCGAGACGGATGCGAGCGGTCGCGCCGGGATCTTCAGCCCCCTGATCGAGACGCTCGATCGGGCGGGAGTGCGATGAACGAGAGGTGTGCAGCATGACCGTTCGATTGACGATCGGGCCGCCGGTCGCGCAGGGAGCGCCCGCCTCATGGGTGCTGAAGGTCGATGAGGCCACGACGGTCGGCGAGGTGGCCGAGTCGCTGGGCGTGACGCCCGGCGCGCTCGACCCGTCGGCCAACCCGTCGACGCCCTTCGCGGAATCCGCCGTGCTCTCCGGCGCGGACATCCCCGCGAAGGATGCCGCCGCCCTCGAACCGGGCACCCTCCGCCTCGAGGTCGTGGGCGGTCCGTTCGCCGGCGAGACGCTGCCCCTGGTCGCCGGCCGTGCCATCTCGATCGGCAGCGCGGGTTCGGCGAGTCTCGTGATCGCCGACCCCGCCCTCGCGCCCGAGCACGCCGTGCTGACCGTGAACGCGCCCGCGCAGGCCGATGCGGGCCGGCCGGCGCCGCTCTCGGCGACGATCGCCCCGGCGGCGCACGGTGCGACGGTCTGGGTGAACGGCGACGAGATCGAGGGTGCGTCCGACCTCGTGCCCGCCGACCACTTCCAGCTCGGCAACAGCATGTTCCGCATCGGGTTGGCGCCCGGCACCGACGCCGACCTGACGCGCGACGCGCTCGGCGGTCGCGGCTTCAACCGCCCCTCGCGCATCAAGCCGTCGAAGACGCAGCCCGTCGTCATGCTGCCGGGCGACAAGCCCGAGGATCCCGACCAGTCGCCCATGCCGTGGCTCTCGGCGATCATCCCCGTGGTGCTCGGCGTCACGATGGCGATGGTGTTCCAGCGGCCCATCATGCTGCTCATGGCCGCGGCGAGCCCGATCATGGTCGTCGGCTCGTTCCTCGCCAATCGCAAGCTCGCCAAGAAGAAGGGCGTGAAGACCGAGAAGCAGTGGATCGCCGACGTGAAGGTCGCCGAGGCCCGCATCAGCGAGCTCGCGAAGATCCAGCGCCTCGAGGGCTGGTACCGCATGCCCGACCCGGTCGTGATCGCCGACATCGCGACGAGGCCGCTCTCCCGGCTCTGGGAGCGCCGCAAGAGCGACGACGACGCGTTGCAGCTCCGTGTCGGCGTGACCGAGGTCGACCTCGACGTTCGATTCGAGGGCGGTGGCAAGGATCGTACGACCCAGGGCGCCGTCGGCGTGACGCCGCAGCCCGTCGCCGCCGACCTCCGCAAGGGCGTCGTCGGCATCGCAGGGCCGAGCGATGCGGTCCGGAGCCTCGCGCGTGCGATGGTCGCCTCGTTCGCGACGCTCCGCTCGCCGAGGGACGCCGAACTGGTCGTCATCTGCGACGCCGACGCCGACGCCGAATGGGGCTGGACCCAGTGGCTCCCGCATCTGCAGGCCAGCAGCTCGGTTCCCGCGATGCTCGGCAACACCGACGACACGAGGCGCGAACGCCTCCGCGAGATCGCGGTGACCCTCGAGACCCGGATGCGCCTCGCCGGCCAGCGCGGCGCGGTCGTGCCGTCCGACATCGTGGTCGTCGTCGACGGTGCACGCGAGTACCGGATGCTCCCGGGCATGGTGCCGTTGCTCGAGCACGGCGCCGCGCACGGCATCCATGTCATCGCACTCGACTCCGAGCGGGCTCGACTCCCCGAGGAGGCGGCGAGCGTCGTCGTCGTCGATCCCGCCGACCCGGCGCTCGCACGGTTCGAGACCGGTGCCGAGTACCACCCGACGGTGCTCCTCGACGGCGTCTCGATCCCCGTGGCGCAGCGCATCGCCCGGAGTCTCTGCTCGATCCAGCACGTGAGCGGCGTCGGCGACGACGCGATGCTGCCGACGAGCGTTCGTATGGTCGACCTGCTGAAGATCGACCTCGACGACCCGACCCCGATCATGCAGCGCTGGGCCAAGCAGCCGCGCAACACCTTCGTCGTCGTCGGGGCCAACGCCGATGGCGAGTTCGCGCTCGACATCTCGCGCGACGGTCCGCACGCGCTCGTCGCGGGAACGACGGGCTCGGGCAAGTCCGAGTTCCTGCAGGCGCTCGTCGTGAGCCTCGCGATGGCCAACCGGCCCGACGCGCTGAACTTCGTGCTCGTCGACTACAAGGGCGGCTCGGCGTTCGCCGACTGCGAGCGTCTCCCGCACACGGTCGGCATGGTCACGAACCTCGACGCGCGCGAGACGGAGCGCGCCCTGGCGTCGCTCGACGCCGAGCTCAAGCGCCGCGAGGTCGTGCTGCGCGACATGAACGCGAAGGACGTCGACGCCGCGTGGGCGAAGGACGCCGAGACCGCCGCGGCCCGAGGTCTTGCACGACTCATGATCGTCATCGACGAGTTCGCGGAGCTCAAGACCGAGCTGCCCGACTTCATCGACGGACTCGTGCGCATCGCCCGCGTCGGGCGCTCGCTCGGCGTCAACCTCGTGCTGGCGACGCAGCGGCCCGCCGGCGTCGTGACCGCCGAGATGCAGTCGAACATCAACCTCCGCGTCGCGCTGCGCGTGACCGACCGCTCGGACTCGGCCGACATCCTCGGCTCGGGCGAGGCGGCGCTCATCAGCGCCTCCACGCCCGGTCGCGGCTTCGTGCGGCTCGGGCCGAGCGCGGCGCCGAGCGGGTTCCAGACCGCGCGCGTCGCCGGCATCCGGCCGGGCGTGCAGCGTTCGGCCAAGGTGCTGCCGCCCGCGGCGAAGATCGACTGGGAGACCATCGGCTTCCCGATCCGGTATCCGCAGGCGTCGGCGCAGCACGAGGAGAACCGCGACCACGACGACACCGACCTGCGCGCGCTCGTCGATGTCGTCACCGACGCGACGAGCCGCCTCGGCATCGCGAAGAACCCCTCGCCGTGGCTGCTCCCGCTTCCCGCGGTGCTGACGCTCGACCGCCTCGCTGACACCCCGCTGAAGCCGACCGAGCTGCTGCTCGGGCTCGAGGACGTTCCCGGCGAGCAGTCGCAGCGGCCGCTCACCTGGGACGTGGCGAACGGCTCGCACATCCTGTTCATCGGCGGATCGATGTCGGGCCGCACCACGGCGCTCCGCACCCTGCTCGCGCAGGCCGTGCAGCGCTTCACCCCTGGTGACCTGCACCTCTACATCAGCGACTTCGGCAACGGCGCGCTGCTGCCGTTCGCGGACGCCCCCCAGTGCGGCGCGGTCGTCACCCAGCTCGACGGCGACCGCCTGCCTCGCCTGATGCAGCGCATCCTCGAGGAACTGGCGATCAGGCAGGGCATCCTGTCGAGCGCCGGCGTGGGGCACATCAACGAGCAGCGGGCGCAGGCCGATCCGTCGACCGCACTGCCGTACGCGATCTTCGCCGTCGACGGCTGGGAGCGGATGCTCTCGACGATGAACCCCGACCAGCTCGTGGCGTTCCGCGAGCAGTTCATGCGCGTGCTGCGCGAGGGCCCGGCCGTCGGCGTGCGCGTGCTGATGACCGGTGACCGCGGCATCACGGGCGACAAGGTCTCCTCGTTCATCGACGAGCAGTACGCCCTGCCGATGCGCGACATCAACGACTACCGCACCGCGGGCATCATGGCCAAGGACATCCCGCTGAACCTCCCCGCCGGCCGCGCGCTCTGGGGCGCGCAGGGCTCGGAGGCGCAGTTCGCCGTGCTCGTGCGCGACACGAGCGGCGAGGCGCAGACGACGGCCCTCCGTCGCACGATCGAGCACGTCCGCGACCACTTCGACCAGTTCCCGCAGCTCGCCGAGCTGCCGCAGCCGTTCCGCGTCGACCCGCTGCCCGGCTACATGGCGCTCACCGCCGCCTACGAGCTGCCGCTCGGCGACGGCGGGGGAGAAGACGGTCCCGTGGTCGCGGTCGGCGGCGACCGGCTGTCGCGCTTCACGCTCGACTGGCCCGCCGACGGCGGATTCATCGTCACGGGCGACCGGCGGTCGGGCAAGTCCTCGACGCTCGCCGCGATCGTGCACCAGCTCGCCTGGCGCAAGGAGCCGCTGCTCGTCGTCGCGTCGCGACCCTCGGTGCTGACGGAGCTCGCCGAGCGCTCCGGCATCCCCTTGGTCCGCGCGGGAGACATCCAGCCGGCGCAGCTCGACGAGTTGCTCGCTCCCTTCGACGGCCGCGTCACCGTCGTCGTCGACGACGTCGAGCAGTTCAAGAACGCCCCGATCGAGCACGCGCTGACCGGCATCAAGCACCGTGCGAGCTTCATCGTGGCTGCGGACTCCGACTCGCTGTCGACGCTCTTCGGCGGCCCGTTCGTCGAGGCGAAGAAGGCGCGGCGGGCCTTCGTGCTGCGACCGTCGGCCGCGATGCTCGGCACGCAGGCCGTCGGCGCACCGATCCCCAAGTTCATGCTGGGGCAGGCTCCGGCCGGCGGCGGCGTGTACACCACGCCGAGCGGTTGGCTTCCGGCACGGGTGCCCGATGTTCGGCAGTGAACCTCACGGTCGGCCGCGCCGACCGTAGACTCGACTGGGCCGCTGCAAGGCGGCCCCGTACCGAAAGGTGAAGCACTGTGGCCTCTGCACGCTGCGCGTATTGCGACGCGACACTGCAGCCGAACAGCATGTTCTGCACGTCCTGCGGTCAGCTCGTGCCGCAGTCGACGTCGAGCCGCCCGCCGGCCCCGTTCTCCGCGCCTCCGGCCGAGGCGCGGCCGGCCGCGGGCGCACCGGCCGCAGCTGCTCGTGGACCCATCGATCCCGTGCCGCTGCCGTCCCTGCTGCCGTGGCAGCAGGCGCAGGCGCAGGCGAACGCGGGCGAACAGAAGCCGACCGCGACCGGTGCGGCGGCCGTCGTGGGTTCGCCCGTGCTCACCAAGGTCGAACTCAGTTTCTCGACCGGTCAGCGCGTGGTGGTGAGCGGAGCCGCGGTCATCGGCCGCAAGCCCGCGCAGACCGCGGCAGCCACCGGTGCGCAGTCGATCGAGCTGCTCGACGACACCCGTTCGGTCTCCCGGGTGCACCTCTACTTCGCCCTCGAGGGCGGCGCGGCGACGGTGGCGGACGCGGGGTCGAGCAACGGCTCCAGCATCGAGCGCGCCGGAGCCCAGATCCCGCTCCAGGGGGCCGGCTCCCCGGTCGCGGTGGTGCCCGGTGACCGCGTGTGGGTGGGCGACATCAGCTTCGAGATCAGGCCGGCGGCGTGATGACGCCCTCGAGGAGGACGACATGACCGATCAACAGCCCACGACGGCGGGGCCGACCGTGTTCCGGATCCCCGCGGATCGGCTGGAGCGGGCGCGGGGCGCCCAGACCACCCTGCTGGTGCTCGGGATCGTGGTCGGCGGCGGGCTCGTGGCGCTGGCGCTCTGGGGCCTGGGCGGCAAGAACGCCGACGTGGTCTTCTCTCTGGTCTTCGGTCTGGGCGGTCTCGGAATCCTGGTCGCCGTCGTGACGGCGGTCGCCGGGTGGCGCCGCAACCTGCGACGGGCGGCCGGCGGCGACGGAGTCGTGCTCGCCGTCGATCAGGGCGGCCTCGCGCTCGGCGCCTTCGGCCGCGTCGCATGGCCGGATGTCTCGGAGATCGTGTACCTCGACCGCCGGAACTCGGAGCCGGGCACCGGCAGTGCCGCCGGCGTGGGCCGGCAATGGGGCAAGGTGCTCCGCGACCGCGGCGGTCGAAGCGAGATGGACGTGGTCGTCACCCTTCGCGACAGCGTCCGGGCGCAGACGGGCGGGGCTCCCGGTGACGCCGCCGGCATGTCGAACACGTCGAACGGCCGATCCGTCGTCCGGCTTCCCTTCGGTTCCGCCCTGCCGGTCGAGGCCTTCCACGATGCGTATCGCGCCGTCGAGCCGGTCGCCGCCGCACACGGCATCACCCTCCGCTACGACAACAAGGCCTCGGTCTGACTTGATCCGTGCATGGGGAGCGCTCCCCATGTGCCGGTTCGCCGCCGTCGGGTAGCGTACTGGGAGTCGGGTAGGCCAGCGCATCGTGGATGCAGCCGGGCCGCCGCGGCATCCGGTAGTTTTCAGAAGATCCACGGAGGAAACCATGGCGGAAATCCGCGTTACTTCGGACTCGCTCGCAGGCGTCGCTGGCCAGCTCTCGAGCGGCTCGCAGTCGATCGAGTCGCAGCTGTCGAACCTGAAGTCGCTCGTCGAGGGGCTGATCTCGGGTGACTGGAGCGGCACCGCGTCGCAGAGCTTCAACGAGCTGTACTCCCAGTGGGACCAGGCCGGTCTGCAGCTGAAGGAGTCCCTGCAGGGCATCAGCGACCTGCTCAACCAGGCCGCGCTCTCGTACGAAGACAGCGAGAACGCGATCGCCGGCACGTTCAACGGCTGATCGATCCTCGAGTGCCGGCGCGTCGAAGCGCCGGCACTGTTCGCCGACCGCACTCGAGGTTCTAGGGAACAGGCATGGTCTACTTCAAGGTTCGCGCTGATTCGCTCAGCGACGTCGCCGGACGCATCGGCACCGTGATCGCGACATTCGACGCGAATCTCGCCGGCGTGTCGTCGACGGTGACGTCGATGGCGCAGACGACGTGGCGCGGCTTGGACGCCGACAAGTTCGCCGAGGAATGGGCGAACTTCGAGACGCAGGCGGCCCTCGTGCGGCAGGCGCTCGCCACCCTGCAGATGAAGCTCATCTCCGCCGACGGCTCCTACACCCGCACCGAGGGCGGCGTGAAGTCGTCGTTCAACGGTGCGGCGCCGACGGTGGCCGCGGTCAAGAAGGCCTCGTCGCCGTTGAGCACCCGAGTCGCCTCCGGCGAGGAGAAGGCCGAGGACATGGCCGAGTTCTTCGGCCGCGACTACGCGGGCGACAACGAGGTGGAGCAGTTCGGCGGCGGCATGGTCGGTCGTCGCGGCGGCGCCGGTCAGGCGACCGGCGGCGGCCCCGGCGACAGCGACGGCGATGGTGACGACGACCAGATCGGCACTGGCGTGTTCCGGCTGGGTGCCGACGGGGAGCCGTTGGTGACGCCCGAGATCGTCGTGGCCGCAGAGGCCGGCGACGGCGCGCAGAGCGGAGCAGAAGATGCCTGAACAGCAAGCGGATGTCGCGGAGCTCGCGCAACTCGTCGCGGCGATGGGCGAGCTCAAGGAATACTGCGACGCGCTCCGCCAGGGAGCGAGCGTGTTCGCCTACATGCTGCCGAACGAGTGGCAGGGCCCGGCGATGGGCGCCTTCATCGGCAACTTCGAGGCCTGGGCGGCCTCGGCCACGGCGATGCACAACTCGGCGACGCAGCTCGAGTCGCAGGCGAAGGCCGTGCAGACCGCCTACGACACCGCGATCACGAATCTTGACACGATGTGGAACTCGATCCAGTCGAGTATCCCCGGCAGCTGAGGCAGACCACGATGACGACGGTGCAACTGAACCCCGCGCAGCTCTCGCTCGACGCCGGCTCGCTCGGCGGCCTCGCCACGCGACTGCGTGCCGCTGCCGACAGCTGCGAGAGCGCGCTGAGCGGCACGGTCTACATGGCCGGCGACGACGAGTCGGCGCGTGTCTTCGCCCATGGCGAGGGCACGGCCGGGCAGGGGTACGACGAGTACTCCGACCTCGTGATCAAGAACGTGCGCTCCGCAGCATCGTTCGTCGAGATGCTCGAAGCGGCCGTCAACAACACGGGCCGCACCTATGACGGAGTGCAGCTCGTCGGTGCGGGCAAGGATCCCGCTTCGAGCGGCATCGCCGAGCTGAAGCCGAAGTTCGGCACTCCGACCGGCTCGGTCCCGACGTCCTACGGCGAAGGCCCGCAGGAGGGCCTCGGGGAGTTCGCCGACTTCGTGCTCGACAAGCTCCGCGAGTACGGTGTGGCGCTGCCGTGCGCCGACTCGGGCAAGCTGAGTTCGGCGTCATCGGCGTGGACCAGCCTTCACTCCGGACTCGTCCCGATCGCCAGCTCCGTTCGCGGAGACCTCGGCTCCGTCTCGGCGTTCCGACTCCCGCAGCAGGGCAGCATCCAGACGTCCCGCGACAAGCTCGCATCCTGGATCGACGAGGTCGCCGAGTCCGCCGACGGCATGCGCGAGTACGTCGCGCAGATGCAGGAGAACGTCGAGCAGGCCTGGCACGAGATCCGCTGGTTCCTTGCCCAGATGGCGATCGAGATCGTTGCCGAGATCGCGCTCGGCGCCGTGCTCGGCGCCATCTCGTTCGGTGCCGGTGCCGTCGCGATGACCGCGAAGATCCTGGTCACGGTCGGCAAATGGGTGCTGAAGATCGTCGACAAGTGCAAGGACCTCGCTCGCATCATGCGTGCGATCGGCGCCACGGCTGCGCGCATCGGCAACCGCATGAAGGGCCTGCTCGGTCGTGCCGTCAATGAGGCGGTGGCGGCGGGCGCGGCGAGCGCCGGTTCGTCGTTCATCGTCAACGAGATCCGACTGAACTCGAATCACAAGTTCGATCAGAACTACGAGGCGCAGAACGTCTGGGGCACGGCCGTCTCATCCGCACTCGGCGGCGGCGGCGGCGCGATCGTGGCCGGCGCGGCATCCTCGTTCATCCGGCGTGGGCCGAACTTCGGCAACTTCGATGCTCCGACCAGGTTCGGCGACGAGGTGCTCGCCGGTGCCGTCGACGGTGCGGTCAGCACCGCCGCGGGCGCTGCACTCTTCGGCGAGGAGGGCAGCATGGAGGGCGCAGTGGTGCTCGGCGCGCTCATGGGCGGTGCCATGCACTTCGCTCCGGGCGGCGGCAGCCACGGCAACACGCCGTCCGGTCTGTCCGGCGGCGGGGCTCCCGGAACGCCCTCGGTGCCGACGCCCGGCTCCGGTGGCGCTCCCGCCCCGGTCACGCCCGGTGGTTCGGGTGGCACGGGCGTTCCGAGCGACGGCGCGCCGACTCCGGGCTCGGGCGGGGGCGGTTCGAACACGAGCGGCGGCGGTTCATCCGTCGACGTCAGCAGCGATGCCCCGACTCCCGGTTCCGGCGACGCCGGCACGGGAGGCGGCGACGGCGGCTCGAGCGTCGATGTTCCCTCGACTCCCGATTCCTCATCGTCAGACTCCTCTGGAGCCGACGCGCCTGCCGCGGACGGCACCGCGACGGATGCGCCTGCGACCGATGGATCGTCGACCGATTCGCCTTCGCCTGATTCTTCGTCGCCTGATTCTTCGTCGACGGATGGTTCGTCGCCTGATTCTTCGTCGACGGATGGTTCGTCGCC
>NZ_JBHURI010000064.1:0-25104 GCF_042673425.1 Agromyces sp. NPDC056965
GGACCTGCCAGGTCCGACGCCCGATCGCGTTCAGGGGCGGCGCTACTCCCGCGCGAACGCCGCAGCGGCCTCGAGTTCGAGGTCGAGGTACTGCTCCTCGCTCACGTCGACCGCCACGCCGAGCAGTTCGCCGCCCGTGAACGGGAACGGGTTCGTGTACTGCTCGCTCACCGCATCGGCGCTGTCGTAGCCGACGCAGAGGCCGTCGCCGCAGAGCGTGAACTTGCCGACCTGCGCACGCATCGGGCCCTCGGCCACGACCTGGTCGTCGACGTAGAGCCGGCAGGTGCCGATCGACTCGCCGTGCTCGCCGGCGCGCTCGCGAACGAACTCCATGCCGAGCGCGTGCTTGCCCGGTGCGAGCGTCGCCGACGTGAACGTCTGCTCCGGCGGGATGCCGAGGAAGTTGTACACGTAGTTGAGCCTGCCGTCCTTGATGAACAGGGTGTGACCGCCGAAGCGCGAGCCGTGCGCGAAGATCACGCCCTGCGTGCCCGCGTCGACGACGACGTCGGCGATGATCTTGAACGAGCGGCCGCGGACGTTCACCGCGACGGACTCGGGCACCGCCCCCGTGTCGGGGTAGTACACGTAGCGGGTGCGCGGCGGCTCGGACTGCGGCCGCTCGATCGTGAGCTGGTCGCGTGCCGAGCGGTCGTCGAGCGGCAGCACGTGGTTCTTCTCGGCCTCGACGAACCAGGCGTCGATGAGCTCCTGCAGCTTCTCAGGGTGCTCGGCGGCGAGGTCCTTCGACTCGGAGCGGTCGGACTCGACGTGGTAGAGCTCCCAGCGGTCCTCGTCGAAGCGGCCGTGACCGGTGAGCGGGGCGTGGATGGCGGCGGCCTTCCAGCCGTCCTTCCAGATGCCGCGCGTGCCGAGCATCGCGTAGTACTGCACCTGCTTCTCGGTCGGCCCATCGGGGGCCGCGTCGAAGCTGTACTTCATCGAGACGCCGTCGAGCGGGCGCTGCGCGACGCCGCGGAACACCTCGGGGAACTCGATGCCGATGATGTCGAGGATCGTCGCAACGATGTCGGTCGAGTGGTGGTACTGGTTGCGGATCTCGCCCTTGGCGGAGATGCCCGCCGGCCAGTGGATGACCATCGGGTCGCAGGTCCCGCCCGAGAACTGCGAGTAGCGCTTGAACATCTGGAACGGGGTCGAGAACGCGGCGGCCCACCCGGTGGGGTAGTGGTTGTAGGTCTCGGGTCCGCCCAGCACGTCGATCTTCGACAGGTTCTCGGCCAGGTCGTCGGGGAAGCCGTTGAAGAACTTGTTCTCGTTGACCGAGCCGTCGGGCGACCCCTCGCCCGAGGCGCCGTTGTCGGCGCAGTAGAAGATGACCGTGTTCTCGAGCTGGCCGGAGGCCTCGAGGTAGTCGACGACGCGTCCGATCTGGGTGTCGGTGTACTCGCTGAACCCGGCGAAGACCTCGGCCATCCGGCTGAAGAGCCGCTGCTCGTCGGCCGAGAGCGACTCCCAGGGCTTCACGTGGTCGGCGGCGTTCGCCTGGTCTTCGGGCATCGGGTTGAACGGCGTCAGCGCCGTGCCCTCGGGCATGACGCCGCGCTCGACCATGCGCTCGAGCACCCACGTGCGGTACGCGTCGTAGCCGTCGTCGAACTTGCCCTCGTACTTCGCGATGAACTCCTCCGGCGCGTGGTGCGGGGCGTGGTTCGCTCCCGGACAGAACCAGGTGAACCACGGCTTCGACGGGTTCGACGACTGCTGGTCGCGGATCATCCGGATCGTCTGATCTGCGAGGTCCTTGGAGAGGTGGTATCCCTCTTCAGGCGTGGCGGGCGGCTCGATGAACCTGTTGTCCTCGACGAGGTCGGGGTACCAGTTGTTCGTCTCCCCGCCGAGGAAGCCGTAGAAGCGGTCGAAGCCCATCGCGAGCGGCCACTGGGCCTTGCTTCCGCCGGCCGAGACGTCCTCTTCGGGGACGTTGTGGTTCTTGCCCACCCAGAACGTCGAGTAGCCGTTCTGCTGCAGCACCTGCCCGATCGTCGCGCACTCGGCGGGGATGTGCCCCGACAGGCCCGGGAAGCCGTTGGTGCCCTCCATGATGTTGCCCATGCCGTTCGCATGGTGGTTGCGTCCGGTCAGGAACGTCGACCGGGTCGGAGAGCACAGCGCCGTCGTGTGCCACTGGGTGTAGGTGAGGCCGTTCTGGGCCAGACGATCCATCGTCGGCATGTCGATGCGCCCGCCGTACGGCGACCACGACGCCATGCCGGTGTCGTCGTACAGCACGACGAGCACGTTCGGCGAACCCTCCGGCGCCTTCGGCAGCTCGTACGGCGACCAGTCGGGGACGGAGTCCCGGACGTCGAGCTCGATGGTCCCCGTGAATTCATCGGACATGCACATACCCCCTCGGTACCGCGGCGACTCCGCCGCTTCTTGGACGCTACCCGGCGGCGTCCGGGTTCGGAAGGAGGCGATTCGCTTTCCACTCTGGATTCGCCTGCGTCGCACGCGTAGTCTGCAAACACGTGAGATTGGGGAGATCATGGCGGAGTTCGAATACGGCCCGGTGGAGCTGTATCTGGTGGGGTTCGAGGGCGACCGGCCAGACCCGGGCACCCTCGAGGCGATCGGCGACCTGGTCGAGGGCGGTGAGATCCGGCTGCTCGACTTCCTCGTGATCTCGCGCGAGCCCGATGGCTCGGTGCTGATCACCGAGTTCGAAGAGGTGAGCGACGAATACGGGTTCGGCACGGTCGAGCTCGAGGCGATCGGCCTCGTCGCCGAAGAAGACGCCCACGAGCTCGCTCAGGGCATTCCGCCGGGCACCTCGGGCGCGCTGCTCGCGATCGAACTCGTGTGGGCCAAGCGGCTCGCATCGAAGTTCGCCCAGTCGGGCGGCATCGTGCTGCAGACCGAACGCATTCCCGCGCCCGTCGTGAACGCGGCGCTCGCCGAAGCCGAAGAGGAGTAGGAAGATGCTGAGAAGAATGGGACGCCCCGGCCTGATCGGCATGGCCGCCCGCACGGCCGTCGTCGCCGGCACCGCCACCGCCGTCAGCGGCAGCGTGCAGCGCCACCAGCAGCAGAAGGCGCAAGACCAGTACGAGCAGCAGCAGTACGAGGCGCAGCAGCAGCAGGCCCAGATGAATGCCGCGGCCCAGCAGGCCGTCGCGCAGCAGCAGGCCGCCGCACCGGCGCCCGCCGCAGCGCCGGCCGGGGGCGTCGACATCGTCGCCGAGCTGCAGAAGCTCGCCACGCTCCAGCAGCAGGGCATCCTCTCGCCGGAAGAGTTCGCCGCCGCCAAAGCGAAGCTCCTCGGCTGACCGGCCAGGGTCTGCGAGCCTCGTGCGAGCTCCGTCGCGGCATCCGCTCGGCTGCCGGCGCTGAATCATGACCGTCACCCTGAGGGGCCTGTCCACCGCGGTGCCGGCGACCGTGCTCGTGCAAGACGAGGTGCGCGACGTGTTCGCGGCCCAGCCCGGCCTCGGCCGGCTGGGCCAGCGCATCGTCGCCACCTCGTTCAACGTCTCGGGCATCGAGCGCCGGCACTCGGTGCTCGACGAGCTGCGCTGGGACGCCCACCCCGAGGACCCGGTGTTCTTCGACATCGAGTCGGGCGAGCTGCTGCTGCCCGGCACGAAGGTGCGCAACGAGCTGTACGCCGAACACGCCACGCGTCTCTACGTCGAGGCGGGGCGCTCGGCCATCGAGGCGACGCCGGGCATCGAGGCATCCGATGTCACGCACGTCATCACCGTCTCGTGCACGGGCTTCTACGCGCCCGGCCCCGACTTCATGATCGCCCGCGAGCTGGGGCTGAACCCCGGGGTCGAGCGGTACCACCTCGGATTCATGGGCTGCTACGCGTCGATTCCGGCGCTGCGCATGGCGACTCAGCTGGCCACGGCAGATGCCTCGGCGGTCGTGCTCGTCGTCTCGGTCGAGCTCTGCACGCTGCACCTGCGGTCGTCGAACGACCCCGACACGATCGTGGCGTCGTCGCTGTTCGCCGACGGCGCCGGCTCGGGCATCGTCACGGCCCGGCCGCTCGAGCCCGGGGAGAAGGCCTTCGACCTCGATCGGTTCGCGACCCGCATCACGCCGGTCGGCGAGGGCGACATGGCGTGGAAGATCGGCGACCACGGCTTCGAGATGGTGCTCTCGAACGCCATTCCCGCGATCATCGACGACCACATCACTGGGGCGCTCGAGCCGCTCTTCGCGCACGACGACGCGCTCGCGGCGGCACTCGCGAACGATGGGTCGAGCGGGGCGATCGAGCACTGGGCGATCCACCCGGGCGGGCGGAGCATCCTCGACAAGGTCGAGTCGCGGCTCGTGCTCACCGAGGCCCAGCTCGTGCCGGCCCGTGAGACCCTGCGCGACTACGGCAACATGTCGAGTGCGACGGTGCTGTTCGTGCTGCGAAACATCCTGCACTCCGATGTCGCCGCCGATGGCGATCGCGTCGCCGCGATGGCGTTCGGGCCGGGGCTGACCGTCGAGTCGGCACTCCTGACCGTTCGGCGGTGACGGTGTCCTCCGAGTCGCGGGTCGGCCTCGGTGCGCGCGACGCGGACGCGCGGGAGCTCATGGACGGCCCCGATGCCGACCCCGTGATGCTCGCGAAGACCTACGAGCGCTTCCGGCTCGTGAACGCGGTGGTGTCGGGGGAGCGCGCCGTGTACCTGCGCTGGATCCGGCCGCGGCTCTCGCCGGTGTGGCGCGCGAGACTGCTCGACGTCGGCGCCGGCAGCGCCGACCTGCCCCGGCGCCTGCTGCGATGGGCCGACGACGACGGCCTGCGACTCGAGATCACCGCGATCGATCCCGACGCGCGGGCGATGGCCTGGGCGTCGGCCAGGCCGCCGACACCGGGCCTGACGCTCCGCCGCGCGCTGAGCAGCGACCTCGTCGACGAGGGCGAGCGGTTCGACCTCGTCGTCTCGAACCACGTGCTGCACCACCTCGACGGCCGGGAGTTCGGCTCGCTGCTGCGCGACAGCGAGCTGCTGCTCGGCCCCGGCGGGCTCGCGGTGCACGGCGACATCGAGCGCACGCGCCTCGGCTACGCGGGCTTCTGGCTCGGCACGCTGCCGTTCGCGGGCAACCTCCTGGCGGGTTCGTACATCCGGCCCGACGGGCTCACCTCGATCCGCCGCAGTCACACCGCGGCCGAGCTCGCCCCGGTGCTGCCCGACGGCTGGGCCGTGCGACGGGCGTTCCCGTCGCGACTCGAGGTGGTCTGGGGAGCGGATGCCTGAGGCATCCGCCGGCCCGACCGGCAGCGTCACCGACGGTGTCATGCGCGACGTCGCGGTCGTGGGCGGCGGGCCCGTCGGCCTGCTGCTCGCGTGCTTGCTCGCCCAGCGCGGGCTCGACGTCGTCGTGCTCGAACGCCGCACCGAGCGTTCGGGTCGATCGAGGGCGATCGGCATCCACCCGCCCGGACTCCGCGCCCTCGGCCGGGTCGGGCTCGAAGCCGAGGTGCGCCGGGCGGGTGTCGAGATCCTCGACGGTCGTGTCACCTGTCAGGGCCGCATCCTCGGGTCGATGTCGTTCGCCCGGGCCGGCTCGGTGTGGTCGCTGCCGCAGCTCGAGACCGAGGCGATGCTCGAGCGACGGCTCGGCGAGCTCGCGCCCGACGCGCTCGAACGCGGTGTCGAGGTGCGCGCGGTCCGCGACCGGGGCACGCACGTCGAGGTCGGGGCCGATCGGGGCGGTGCGGCCGTCACGGTGCTCGCGCGCTACGTGGTCGGGGCCGATGGCGTGCGCAGCGGCATCCGCGATCTCGTGGGCATCGACTGGACGCAGATGCCCGGCCGCGCGCACTACGTGATGGGCGACACCCGCGACGACACCGGCGAGACGTCGACGGCGCTGCTGCACTTCGAGCCGGCGGGCGTCGTCGAGTCGTTCCCGTTGCCGGGCGGCCTGCGGCGCTGGGTCGCATGGGTGCGCCGACCGCCGCGCGACCCGGGGCCCGCGCAGCTCGCGACGATCATCGCGTCGCGCGTGGACGGACGGTTCGACGTCGAGGCCGCCGCCGAGCCCAGCGTGT
This sequence comes from Agromyces sp. NPDC056965, assembly GCF_042673425.1. Lineage (NCBI taxonomy): Bacteria > Bacillati > Actinomycetota > Actinomycetes > Micrococcales > Microbacteriaceae > Agromyces > Agromyces sp. NPDC056965. The sequence continues at coordinate 6,035 of NZ_JBHURI010000064.1, forward strand.
TCGAGGCCCGCCAGCACCTGGCCGAGCGGATGCACCGGGGCCGCGTCGCGCTCGTCGGCGACGCCGCGCACGAGATCAGCCCCATCGGCGGCCAGGGCATGAACCTCGGATGGCTCGACGCCGTGCTGCTCGACCGTGAGCTCGAGCACGCGATCGAGTCGGGCGCACCCTACGAGGCCTTCGACCGCTACGACCGCGCGCGGCGGGCGTCGGCGTCGCGGGCGATCCGTCAGGCCGCGTTCAACATGCGCATGGGCGCGCCCGCGGCGGGCGCACGACTCCGCGTGCGCAATGCCGCGGTGCGCACGCTCGCGGTGCCGCCGCTGCGGGCGCTGCTCGCGCGGGCGTTCACGATGCGCTGGCTGTAGCGGGCGTCGCGTCGTCTTCCGGGGAAGCTCAGAGCACGACGCGGGTGAGGCTGAAGACCGGGATCAGGCGCTCGGTCTTCACCTGGTAGTCGGCGTAGGGCGGGTAGGCCTCGACGGCCCGCGCCCACCAGGCCTCGCGCTCTTCGCCTTCGAGCTCGCGGGCCTCGTAGTCGTGCTTCTCGCCGCCGTCCTGCAGTTCGACGTGCGGGTGCTTCTTCACGTTCCAGTACCAGACCGGATGCTTCGGCGCCCCGCCGAGCGAGGCGACGATGGCGTACTCGCCGTCGTGCTCGACGCGCATGAGAGCGGTCTTGCGGAGCTTGCCCGACTTCGCGCCGACCGTGGTGAGCACGATGATCGGCATGCCCCTGAGGGTGTTCGACGTCGCGCCGTTCGACGCCTCGAACGCCTCGGCCTGCTTCCGCGCCCACGCAGAAGTGCTCGGCTCGTACTCGCCTTCCAATGGCATGGATCCTCCTCGATGTCCCTCGACGATAACCCGGTGCCGGGCCGGGGCATTCCGGCGGGGCCGTTCGCGGGGCCGTTCTGCGGGGCTTGAGCTCAGCGGTCGAGCGCGCGGATCGCGAGCCAGGCCGCCGTGCGGTCGTCGGGGTTGCCCATCGAGAGGCCTGTGAGCTCCTCGACCCGGTGGATGCGGTTCGTGAGCGTCTGCCGGTGCACGCCGAGCTGCTCGGCGGCCACGCCCCACGAGCCGTGCTCGGCGAGGTAGATGCGCAGCGTGCGGGTGAGCTCGCCGTGCAGCCCGTCGTCGCCGCGCAGGGGATCGAGCACCTCGGCGAGGTGGGCGGCGTCGCCGGGGTCCAGGCGGTCGAGCACGAGCGCGACCGTCGGCAGCGCGCGATAGCGCGACACCGTGCGACCGTCGGTGACGGCGATGTCGAGTGCCTGCCGCGCTTCGGCGGCGGTCCGCCCGAGGGCGTCGGATGCCGCGGGGGAGCCGAGTCCGAGGCGGAGCGGGGTGCGGGCGTCGGCCGTCACGTCCTCGACGCGCCGCACGAGGTCGTCGACCCGATCGTCGCGGAGGAAGCCGAGCAGGTGACCCGGCTCCTCGGTGATGAGGTGCACGCTGCCGAGTTCGTCGAGCCAGCGCGTCACGAGGCGCTCGAGGTCGACGGACTTCGACCTGGCCGTGAGCGCGAACCCCGTGAGCGAGCCCTCGTGCACGCCCCAGCGGCGAAGCAGTGCGGCGGCGGCCGGGCCGCCCTCGAGCAGGGTGTCGATCATGACCTCGCGCCCGAGCCGTTCGGTCGTGGTGCGGTCGTGCGTGCGCAGGATGAGATCGAGCAGCGCGGCCGCCTGCGAGGCGAGGTCGCGGCCGCGGCTCATCGACGCCTCGCGTGACGAGATGACGAGGTGGGCGCTGAGGTCTTCTCCCGTGCCGACGGGGTGCACCTGCAGGCCGGGATGCCGCACGCGCACGGGCCTGCTGAACGCGACGGCGACCGCGTCCTGCACGTGCAGCCCGCCGGCGCCCGCGGTCGAGATCACCTGCCCGTGCGGGTCGAGCAGCACCGCCCAGCCGTCGATGCGCCGGGCGAGTTCGGCGACGACGGCGCCGACGCCGCCGCGCCGCGCGACCTGGGTGAGCACCTTGGTTCCCGTGGTCACGAGCCGGTCCTCCGCGGCCTGGTCGGTCGCGAGCAGGGCGACGAGCAGCGGGTGCAGCACGGTGTCGGATGCCTCGGCGCCGACGATCGCCGTGGCGCCCGTCGACTCGATCGCGCGCCGGAGCGCCCGCGTCGCCCCGTGGCTGACGAGCACGGCGCCGCGCAATGCATCGGAGCGCGGGCCGCCCGCGGTGACGGCGTTCGCGAGGCGCTCGGCACCGGCGACGACGAGGGTCGCGAAACCGGGGTGGCCGACGACGCTGAACTCCTCGAGCCGGAGCGCCGCGTCGACGGGCGTCGCCGGCCCGACGCCGTCGCCGATGAGCTCGCCGCCGAGCACGCGGGCGATCGAGAGCACGTCACGGGCCATGCCATCGAGTGTACGAAATGCCGCGGCATCCCATGACCCTTCGACATTCTTCACAGTGACTCGGGGCCTCGAGCCTGCCTAGCATCGGGCGTACCCCAGCACTGATCCAAGGGAGCATCATGAAAGCCATCGTCTTCCGCGCACCGGAGACGCCGATCGAGGTCGCCGATGTCGAGCTCGCCGCGCCCAAGGCCGGCGAGGTCCGCGTCAAGATCGCGGCGGCGGGCGTCTGCCACTCCGACCTGCACGTGAAGCGAGGGGAATGGGACGCCCCGGCTCCGCTCGTCATGGGTCATGAGGGGTCGGGCGTGGTCGTCGAGCTCGGAGAGGGCGTCACGTCGCTCGCCGTCGGCGACCACGTGGTGCTCTCGTGGGTGCCGCCGTGCGGCGAGTGCCGATACTGCCGCTCGGGTCATGAGGCCCGCTGCCAGAAGGTCGCCACGGTCGTCGCACCGAAGGGCGTGCTCTTCGACGGCACCTCGCGGCTCTCGCAGGGCGACGAGTCGGTGCACCACTACCTCGGCGTCTCGTCGTTCGCCGAAGAGGTCGTCGTGCCTGCGTCCGGCGCCGTGAAGGTGCGCGACGACGCGCCCCTTGACGTCGTCGCCGTCGTCGGCTGCGCCGTGGCGACCGGAGTGGGCGCGGTGCTGAACACCGCCGCCGTCGAGCCCGGCTCGACCGTCGTCGTGATCGGCTGCGGCGGGGTCGGCCTGAACGTCGTGCAGGGCGCCCGACTCGCGGGTGCCGAGCGCATCGTCGCGGTCGACGTGCGCGCCGACAAGACCGCGCTCGCCGTGCAGTTCGGCGCCACCGACCAGATCGACGCCTCGCAGGTCGACGCCGTGGAGGCGCTCTTCGCCCTCATCCCCGACGGCGTCGACTACGCGTTCGACGCGATCGGGCGCACCTCGACGACCGAGCAGGCGATCCGCATGCTCGGCCTCGGCGGCGCCGCCGTGATCGTCGGCCTGCCGCCGACCGGTGCGAAGGCCTCGTTCGAGCCGCTCGTGCTCGCCGAGGCCGACCAGCGCATCCTCGGCTCGAACTACGGGTCGGTCCGACCCTCCATCGACATCCCCGCGCTCGTCGACCGCTACATGGACGGCCAGCTCAAGCTCGACCCGCTGATCTCGGCGCGCCGCCCGCTCGCCGAGGCCGCCGAGGCGTTCGACGACCTCGAATCCGGCGAAGCGCTCCGCACGCTCCTCATCCCCTGACCGCTGCAGCACCCGACTCACTGGAGAGTTCCCCCATGACCACCCCCACCACCGAAGCGCCGGCCGCCCGAGCCGACGCCCCGACCGACGCCGGGCTCCGCCGCGGCGTCATGAGCGGGCCCGAGCTCGCGGCCCAGGCGATCGCCAACATCGCCCCGAGCGCGGTCATCGCGTTCACCGCCGCCGGCATCTTCATCGGGGCCGGCAACGGCACGATGCTCTCGTTCGTGCTCGCCACGATCGTGATCCTCGCCGTCGGCTACTGCGTCGCCGTGTTCGCGAAGAAGCACGCATCGGCGGGTTCGCTCTACACCTACGTCGCCAAGGGCCTCGGCCCGTTCGGCGCGTACCTGGCGGGCGTCGCCCTGCTGATCGGCTGCTGGGGCATCGCCGCAGGTTCGCTCGGCGGCTCGGTCTCGTACTTCAACCAGTTCCTGCTGCTCGTGGGCGTGCCGTTCGAGGGCGTCGCCGCGCAGATCACGCTCGCGATCGTGCTCGGCGGGCTCGCGACGCTCTTCACCATTCGCGGCATCCGCCTCTCTGCGCGCGTCTCGCTCGTGCTCGAACTCGTCTCGGTCGCGATCATCCTCGTGCTGCTGGTGCTCGCGCTCGTGTGGGCCGGCCCGAACGCATGGGACCCGGCGCAGTTCTCGCTCGAAGGCGTGCCGTTCCAGGGCGTCGCAGCGGGAATGGTGCTCGGCATCCTCGGCTTCGTCGGCTTCTCGTCGGCCGATGCCCTCGGTCGTGAGGCGAAGAACCCGTACAAGGCGATCCCGCGCGCGATCATGTGGAGCGCCCTCGGCGTCGGCGTGCTCTACGTGTTCTCGGCCTACACGCAGATCGCGATCCTCGGCGACGACCTCGCCACGGTCGCGAGCCCGCTCGAGGCGATCTCGGCGCAGATCGGCATGCCCGCCTGGTTCGGCCCCGTACTCACCTTCGGCGTCGGCGCATCGTTCTTCGCCGTCGTCGTGGCTCCGCTCAACGTCGTCGGCCGCATCATCTACGTGATGGGCAAGGAGGGCGTCGTCGCCGAGCGCTTCGGCCGCACCCACGAGCGCCACCTGACGCCGCACCGCGTGCTGCTCGTCGCCGGCCCCGCCGCGATCGTGCTCGACATCGTGCTGCTCGCGATCGGGGTGCACCCGATGGACATCGTCGTGTGGGTCGACACGTACGGCACCTACGGCTACATGGTCGCCTACGCCCTCGTCGCGGTCGCGTGCGTCGCCTACATGCGCCGCGAGAAGATGCGCAACGGCCTCGTCTGGGTGTGCGCCACGGTCGCCGTCGTCGCCATGGTCTACGTGTTCTTCGCGAACGTGTGGCCCGTGCCGGCGTGGCCGCTGAACGTCATCCCGTACCTGTTCCTCATCACCATGATCGCCGCGCTCGCCTGGTACCTGCACCTCGCCAAGCGCCGCCCCGAGGTGATCGCGAACATCGGCAACACCGAGACCGACGCGCTCGAGGGCGTCGGCTAGGCCGCCGACCGAACCCGGGCCTCGCCGCCGCTCGAGCCCGGCGGCGAGGCTTCGGTGCAGACCCCGCGCCTCCCTGGGCTCCCCTACAGCCATCAGGGAGGCGCGGTTCTGCCGTTGCGGCGCGGCCTCGGTCTGAGAGTTGCAGCCGCAGCAGGTCGTGACGGGTCTACAGCTCGAACTCCGAGCGGGTGAGGGAGTTGCTCTCGCGGGACGCCTCCACCACGAACGTCACCGTGTCGGGGAGGTAGCGATCCTCGCCGTACTCGATCGGGGCACCGCCCGACGTGTAGCTGACGCGCCGGACTCGCAGCAGGGGACCCGCGCGGCGCACACCGAGCAGCTCGGAGTCGGCGCTGGACACCGGCACGACGTCGATCGCATGCTCGGCATGGGCGGTGACCACATCGAAGTCGCGGCTCAGAGCGTCGACGACGGATGCCTCGTCATCGGGTATCGCGGCGACCTGGTCTGCGATCCAACTCGGGTAGCAGGTGCGTTCGAGCATCACCACGCGTCCGTCGAGGCTGCGCGCCCTGGCGACCCGGAGTACCCGGCTGCGCGGGCTCACGCGGAGCCGGCGCGCTTCGCTGCCGGTGGCCTCGCCGAACTCGGAACTGTGGACCTGACCGCCGGGCGTCATCCCCTTGCTCCGCGCCCACTGCGCGAAGGAGCGCAGCTCATCGAACGACTGGTTCTGGCGAGCTGAGCGCACGACCCAGCCGAAGCCCTGCACCGGCGTCACCAGCCCCCTGGTCTCGAGCCCGGCGAGCGCACGTCGAACGGTGCCGCGAGTCGCACCGTAGCGCTGCGCCAGCTTCGTCTCCGACGGAAGCGTCGTACCGGGGATGAACTCCCCGTCGACGATCCGGGTCAGAAGATCGCTCATGATCTCGCGATGCGATCGTGCGGATCCGGGTGGCACGGTCTCAGAGTAGGTCACCCGATCCGGCACGGAGCCCTCCCGGTGGACAACCGTTCACAGCTGTCCCCCCTTCTCGGACGAAGAGACGGGACTGTTCAGATCTCATTCACCGGTTCGTCGCCCCCTGCACACCGACGGGAACGGGAATCGTTGGGTGACACCGACAACGCACCTCTCCGCCGCCGCCGAGACCGCCGGGCCGGCCGCCGTGCTCTTCGATCTCGACGGCACCCTGGTCGACAGCGAGCGGCTCTGGCTCGAGGTGGTGCGCGGTCGCCTCGACAGCGCAGGTCGATCGGCCTCGCCCGCCCTCCTCGCCGAGTTCGAAGGGCTCACGACGAGCGAGGCCGCTCGTCGGCTCATCGCCCTCACCGGGGAGAGCGCCTCCGGCGATCGCGTGGCCGAGGAGCTCGAGATGTCGGCGATCGAGGTGTTCAGCGGGCGCTTGCCGTGGATCGCCGGGGCACCGGAGGCGCTGCGGAGCCTGCGTGAGGCGGGGATCCCGCTGGGCCTCGTGACGAGTTCGTCCCGTCGGTGGGTCGCGGCGGTGGAGCGGAGCTTGCCGCTCGGGCGCTTCGACGCCGTCATCACGGCCGATGACGTGCTGCGCGCGAAGCCGCATCCGGAGCCCTACCTGCGCGCGGCTGAGCTGCTGGGTGCGGAACCGGGCGCCTGCATCGTGTTCGAGGACTCGGCGGTCGGCGCCATGGCGGCGACCGCCGCGGGATGCCGTCTCGTCCATGTCGCCCCCGACCGTCACTGCGACGCGGGGTCCTCGGCAGACCACCTCCCCGACCTGCGCTCCGTGACCGCGCCGTGGGTGCGCGGCCTGTTCGCCATGGACGCCGAGCTCCGCTGACGTCCGCTCATCTCCCCTGACCATCCACCGATTCCCAGCACACGAAGGAACCCCATGTCGCTCTCCCACTGCCCGCCGCGGGTGCGAACCCGTCCCGCGAAGATGTCACGCCGCATCAGCGCAGGCGCGATCGTCGCGACCGCACTGCTCCTGCCTGCCATGCCCGCGGCCGCCGCGCAGGGCGGCGCGACGGGCGACGCTCTGCCGATGACGCAGCAGCGCATCGATGCCGCCAACGATGCGTACAACGGCGCCGACACGACGCTCGAGTTCATCACGATGTCCGACACCGAGCTCGGCGGCAGCGCGACCGCCGACAAGACCTCGGAGGAGGTGGCATACGAAGGGGTGAAGAAGCACTTCCAGAGCATTCGCGCCTGGGCCGATGAGAAGGCCTTCGACGCTCAGGTGGTCGTCGACAACGGCGACGTGGTCGGGGCGAACGACCCGGAGTACTCGGCACACCTCGCCGGTGACAGCGAGAAGGTCGCCGGCTGGTACCGAGCGGTCGAACGAGTCATTCGCGAGAGCTTCCCCGAGTCGCAGGCGCTGTTCACTCAGGGCAACCACGACATCGCAGACCTGATGGGCGACACGTTCGATTCGGCCAGGGCCGACAGGGCGCCGGCCGATGCCCCGGCGTGGTTCTATCCGAACGCCGACACCGGGTACGTCAGCAACTTCCACACCACGATCAGCGGGATCGACTTCATCGGTCTCGACTACAACGGCACGAGCACGTTCGGGTACGGCGGGCAGCGAACCGGGTACCAGGCCTTCCTCACCAGCACGCTTAAGGAGATCGCCGCCGAGCCCGACTACGACCCGAGGAAGCCGATCTTCGTCTCGATCCACAGCGGATACGGGGGCACCTCGCTCGGTGGCCCGTTCCACGGCGAGTACGACCTCGCCGGTCCCGACGTGCAGCGCATCCTCGCCGACTACCCGCAGGCCGTGCTCGGTTCGGCGCACACGCACTTCTCGTCGAACCCCGAGACGAGCATCTACCAGAAGGACTTCACGGTCTACGAGAACGCCTCGATGAACTACATCTATCAGGACGTCCCCTCGGACTTCGTCGGAGGCGGCTACTTCGGCGACAACCAGGGCGACGCCGAGGCCGGGGTGCCGCAGAAGAGCGCGAACTTCATCAGCGTGATGACGGATGGCACCACCGTGATCCGGCGCTTCGACGTCACCCACCAGCGCTGGATGGGCATGCCGTGGGTGGTCGACACGACCAAGGGCACGGACGGCTTCACCTACACCGACGCGCAGCGCAGCACGGTGGCGCCGTGGTGGGGTGCCGCCGCGATCACAGCGACCGATGTCACCGAGAGCTCGCTCACCCTCAGCTTCGGCCAGGCGAAGGATGACGAACTCGTGAACTTCTACGAGGTCGAGATCACCGATCAGGCCGGCACCCCCGTGCCGTTCAGCGTGAACCAGGTGCCCGACTTCGGGAACAACCCTCCCAAGTCCCTCACCGGGACGTTCAAGGCGTACTCGCGGTTCTACATGACCCCGAGCACGATGGGCTTCGACATCCACGGCCTGAAGCCGGCCAAGAATTACACGGTCGAGGTCACCGCCTTCGACGACTTCCAGAACGAGTCCGAGCCGCTCGTCGGCACCGTGCGCACCGCGGGCGAACTCGTCTTCCCCGAGTTCCCCGAGGCGCCGGCTCCTGCGCCCGACGGCGAGTTCCTCAGCCTCGCGTTCGAGGGCGACCTCAGTGACACCGGTGCGGCCGCGGACGGCGCGCCGACCGCGACTCCGGTCGGCTCGGTCTCGTATGTCGACACCGACCGCGTGGGAGCATCCGGCAAGGCCGTTCGCATCGGCGGCGGTGCCGGCAGCTACGTCGACCTCGGCTCTCGCCCGGAGTTCGATCTCGGCACCGACAAGGACCTCACCATCAGCTTCTGGACGAAGGTCACCGGAGTGAGCGGGTACGGCTCGATCATCAGCAACAAGAACTGGTCGAGCTGGTACCGATCGGGCATCAACGTCGCCCCCGAGGGCACGAACACGGGCAAGATCGAGTTCACCCTCGGCGACGGCACGAACGGCGTCTACTCGACCGGTACGGTCACCGACTACCGCGACAGCTGGCATCTGATGACCGTCACGGTGGACCGTTCGCGGAACGTCGCGAGCACGTACATGGACGGAGCGGTGACGAACGAGACGAGCATCGCGGGGGTCGGCAGCATGACCAGCGGTCTGCACATGCTGGTCGGCGTCGACGGCGGGAAGAACTACGGCATCGGTCTCGACATGGACGACCTGCGGATGTGGGACAGCGCGCTGAGCGCAGACGAGATCGCCGGTCTCTTCGCGGCGGACGACTCCACCGCAGAGACCGAGGCGCTCGCCCAGGCGGTCGAGTACGCGAAGGAACTGGCGAGCGCGAACGAGGTCGCAGCGTCGAACGGGCGCGTCTTCGATGCGGTGCTCGGTGAGGCGCTGGCGACCGCGACGAGCAATAGCGAGGTGCTGCTCGGCACCGGGGCGGGCGCGCAACTGCAGGCCGTCGGGGCTCCGACCACGGAGCAGCTGCGTGTGAGCTTCGACGCCCTGCGGTCCGCGGTCGTCGCCGTCGAGGGACAGCCGGTTCGCTTCACCTACGAGACGGAGGTCGGCAACGGCATGGTCTCGCCCGCCGAGGGCGTCGCAGACCTGGGCGGTGTCGTGCGCCTGGCGCTGTCCCCGGCGAGCGGCTTCCAGATCGCGGATTCGGCGATCAGCGTCACCGGGGTGGAGAGCTTCGCGATCGACGGCACGGAGCTGGTGCTCACGGGCGTCGAGAGCAGGGTGATCGCCTCGGTGGTGTTCGACGCGGTCGACGCGGGCGGCGATGGAGGCACCGGCGGCGGCAACGGAGGCGGCACCGGATCGACCGGAGGCGACAGCACCGGGAACGGCAGTGCCGGCTCGACCGGCTCGGACCGGCTCGCGACCACCGGTTGGGACGCGGCGAGGAGCTGGGCCCTGACCGGCCTCGGCTCGGCGCTGCTCGCCGCGGCGGCCGGACTGTTCTGGCTGCGCAGGCGCACGCACGGCGCGTAGCCGGGCGCCGTTCCCGCGGAGGGCGACGCCACGAACCCCGCGCCTCCTCGCCGTGACCCGGCGGGGAGGCGCGGACCAATTCAGGCCGTGCGCCCCTACCGGTGGGGGCGCTCGAACTGGCGGCCGTGCACCTCGGCGGGCGTGATGCGCACCCACCGGTCCTTCGTCTCGGGAGCCCAGGGCTCCACGCCGAGTCGTTCGGCCGCGGCGATCTCGGACTGCCGATCGAACTCGACGGCTTCGCCTTTCACGACGACGCTGAACGCCTCACGGTCGTCGGCGCCGTCGACCTCGAAGGCGACGTGGTGGTGGATCGTGAGTTCGAGCAGTTTCGTGCCCGGAGAGGTGCGGAAGACGATCGTGCGGTCGTCCGCGACGACGTGGTTCACCGGGAAGATGTCGATTTCGCCGCCGGCGGCCGCGGCGATTCGGCCGTACGGTGCGTCGGAGATGCGCTGCCAGCATTCCGCCTCCGTCAGGTGACGGGTCGGAGGGCGTTCGTCGAGTTGGTCGTCCATGCTTCGAGTCTGCTCCTGTCGTTCAAGAACCGCGAGAGGGGCGTGCCGAAGTCGGGCGTCGGGGCCTGCGCCGGTGCCTGCGCGTTCGTGCCCGCGCCGCCTGCACACTGCCGTCAGCGGTTCGCGGGCTCCCAGCCGAGGCTCGGTGCGACGTGCTCGGCGAAGGCCGCGATCATCCGCAGGTTGAACTCGACCCCCAACTGGCTCGGGATCGTGAGCATGAGCGTGTCGGCCTCGCGGATCGCCGCGTCGCGCAGCAGCTGCTCGACGAGCTTGTCGGGCGTGCCCGCGTAGGTCTTGCCGAACGTCGAGCGCATGCCGTCGATGTAGCCGACGCCGTCGCCGTCCTGGCGGCCGCCGAAGTAGAGCTCGTCTTCGGCGGTCGTGATCGGGAAGATCGAACGGCTCACCGAGGTGCGCGGCTCGCCGGGGTGGCCGGCCTCGCGCCAGGCCGCGCGGAACGTCTGGATCTGCTGCGCCTGCAGCTCGTCGAAGGGCATGCCGCGGTCTTCGGTGAGCAGTGTCGACGACATGAGGTTCACGCCGCGGCGGCCGGCCCATTCGGCCGAGTCGCTGTTGCCGGCGCCCCACCAGATGCGGGAGCGCAGGCCGGGTGAATACGGTTCGATGCGCTGCAGGCCGCTCGCACCGCCGCCGAACGGCGACGAGGCATCCGCTTCGGCGATGCCCTTGCCCTCGACGGCCTCGAGGAACCGGTCGAAGTGCTCGCGGGCGATGTCGGCGCCGCGCGGGTCCTGCGAGCCCGTGTACCCGAAGGCCTCGTAGCCGCGCACGACCGTCTCGGGTGATCCCCGGCTGACGCCGAGCGCGAGTCGGCCGCCCGAGATGAGGTCGACGGCCGCGGCCTCCTCGGCGAGGTGCAGCGGGTTCTCGTAGCGCATGTCGACGACGCCGGTGCCCACCTCGATGTGACGGGTGCGCGCCGCGATCGCGGCGAGCAGCGGCATCGGCGATGCCTGCTGGCGCGCGAAGTGGTGCACGCGGAAGTACGCGCCGTTCACGCCGAGCTCGTCCATGCCCTGGGCGAGGTCGATCGCCTGCAGCATGGAGTCGCCCGCCGAGAGTTCGCGGCCGCCGCCGAGCGGGCCGTAGTGTCCGAATGAGAGCGTTCCGAAGCGTTGCACGTCTGGTGGAACGACCGGGCGATGGAGTCTATTCCTGTGCATGGATGCCGCGGCTGACCGCGGTTCTCGGCCGGCCGTGCCGCGGTTCCCCGATAGGCCGGGGCTCAGCGGCGCCGCAGGAGGAGGCCGCCGCCGGCCAGCGCGGCGAGGCCCGCCACGAGCAACGGGAGCGCCGGAAGTCCGGTCGGGGGCAGTCCGGCCGCCTTCGAGCCGACGGCGATGGTCGCCGTGGCCGGGTCGGAGGTCACGGGTGCCGTGCCCGCGAGACCGCCGGCGGTGGCGACGTTCGTGACGGATCCTGCCGCCGCGTCGGCATCGGTCACCGTGTCGATACCGTGGCAGACGGTCGAGTCGCCGGTCTGCCCGGTCGGAGCCAGTGTCGACGCTTCGCACGTCACCGCGGCGATGCGATCGTCGATGATCGCGAGGTCGGTGATCTCGACGGCTGACGTGTTCACGACCTCGTAGGTGTAGTCGACGACGTCGCCGGACGCGTAGGTCCTCGAGTCGTCGACGAGCTTGGTGAGCTCGAGTCCGGCGATCGGATCGACCGCCTGCACGACGACGTTCCTGATCAGGTGCACATCGGTGAAGAGACCGGTCGATGCGCTGAACCCGAACTTGTACGTCGGCGGCGTCGGCTGCGGCGCTGCGAAGTCGAGCACCTGCTGCATGCCCGCCCCGTCGTTGAAGTCGATCGAGACGGTGACCTGCGGGTCGGGTGCGGGGGAGATCTGCACGGTGACGGTGCGGCGCGTGGGCTCGAGCAGTGCCGACGCCTCGGCCGGGGTCGCCCCGGTGAGGTCGGGGGTCGGGCCGTGCAGCTCTCCGGGCAGGGTCGACGTCCACGGCCCGGTCGTCGTGAACTGGTCGGCGGTCGCCGTCAGGAAGCAGTAGCCCTCCGTGCCGTTGCCCGGGCCGCGCACCGTCACCATGTTCTCGCCCGGTGCGGGGTTGTAGAAGGTCTCACCCGACGGGGAGCGCTGTGCACACCCGTCGCCTCGCCGTTCCCAGTCGCCGAAGTAGTTGCCGAGGACGTCGAGGCCGATGCCGAGGTAGCCGCCTTCGACGCCGGGCAGGAACGGCGGATCGACCTCGAACCCGGGCTCCTTCTGGGTGTAGCCGAGGCTGCCTCCGAACGCGCCCGGCGCATCGAGGCTGGTCGCCCCGTCGACGAGGAAGAAGGCGATGCCGTCGGCGGGAACGATCGAGTCCGAGCCGTACTGCCATTGTTCGAACGTGATCTCCACGCCCTGCGTCGCCGGGATCGGCACGTCGTAGAGGGCCGCACCCGCTTGATCGTTGAGGCGATCCGTCAGCCGCAGGAACCCGTCGGGGGCCGCCCCGTTGGGCGGGGCGGCGGCGCTCGGCGCGGAACAGCCCAGCACCGGATGCGTTCCGACCGGGACCGCGAGCACCGTGGGTGCACCGGTCAGGCACGCCGAACCGAACGCCTGGAACCCGTCGATCACCGTCGCCCCGCGGAAGTCCTCGTCGACGAGCACGGGGCCGGATGCCGCAGCGAACGCCGGAGCAGGGGCATCCGAACTCAGTCCGCCCACCAATCCGATGGCCCCGATGAGCGCGGCGACGACGGCGAACACGGCGCTCTTCCGATGGCCCCCCATGTGCTCATGCTAGGGACCGATCTCCGAGATCACCAGAGTGCGGTCCGGACGACCAGCGGCGGAGACTCCGATCCGATCATCGTGCTGACGAGTTCAGCACCCGTCGGATCTCGGCCGAGACGACCTCTGGTTCACTGAGCATCACGACGTGACCGGAACGCTCGGCGACCACGTGCCGGCCGTGTTCTGCGCGCTCCGCACGAGCACGATGCGCGGCGATGAGCTGGCGACGACCCTCCGCTCCGACACCGGCGCTCTTGCCTCCCGAGATGACGGTCAGCGGGATCGCCGGAAGATCGCCGGACGCCGACTGCAGTGCTCGAAGGTCCTCCGCCATCGACGTCGATTCGGCTACCTGGGTCGCGACCGCACCGGAGGTGTACATCTCTCGTCGCGCATCAGCTCGGATGTGCGGCGGGAGGGCGCCGGTCGTCAGGCCGTACACCCGTCTCAGGATGCCGAGACGGGCGAGCCCGGGGAACAGGCTGTTCTGAATCCGGGTGGATCGTTCGACGGCGGTCGAGTAGTAGAGCTCGCAGTCCTCATCTGCCGGGTCGACCAGCACGAGCCCGCGGATCCGATCGGGTCGGGCGGATGTCGCGAGGCGCACGATGGGGCCGCCCCAGCTGTGTCCGACGAGCACGAAGCCCGCGTCGCCCGCATCGTCCGCTCGTTCTCGGTCGAGGAGTTCGAGATGGTCGAGCAGGTCGTTGAGGTCGTTCGCGAGCGCAGGAAGCCGCCGCGCTCCTGCGGCCTCCGGGCTCTGCCCCAGTCCGGCGCGATCGTAGGCGACCGAACGCACGGTGCGACCGATTGCGGGCTGGACCAGCCCCCAGATCGAACGAGTCGACGCGATGCCCGCCTCGAAGACCACGGTCGGCCCCGGGCCGTCGATGGCCTGGAAGAAGAGTCGGCGGCCATCCCTCGTCGGGGCCCAGCCGGGCCTCCCCTGAGGATGCCCCTGCCATCTGCTGGTCGCCGTCTCGGTCATAGCGTCCCGGCGACATCCATGGGTCGAGTGTAGTGGGCGCCGGCGAACGGGCTCAGCCCGGCGAGATCAGCTGCAGCGCGTCGCTGCGGCGTCGATCCGACCGCTCAGATCCGCGTCGTGCGACCGAGCCATCCGGGGACGGTGGTGAACGGCTCCTCGGCGCACAACTCCTGCAGGCAGCTGATCATCGTGTCGTAGCGGTCGGCGCCGAGTTGCCGCCGCCACTCCGCCTCCCGGTCGCCGAGGAGGCGCCCGCTGGCGGCGAGGACGTCGTTCGCGCGCGAGGTGCGCGTGATGACGGAGGCCCGTGCGTCATGGGGATCGATGCGGCGACTGACGAGGCCCAGGGCCTCCATCGAGGCGGCCGTCCTGGCCGCGGCCTGCTTGGTCACGCCGAGGCGCCGCGCGAACTCGCTGATCGAGACGCCGTCTTCGGTGATCGACTGCAACGCGAACCCATGGAGCGGCCGCACGTCGTCGTAGCCGAGATCTCGGAGCTGTTCGTGCAGCTCGTCGATGACCTGCCGGAACGACCCGATGAGGAGGATCGGCAATTCGCCGGGAGGGTGCTGCGTCATGAGTCGATTCTCCCGCCCTTGCGGATGTCGGACAACGACGTTTACGATCTAGACAACGATGTTGTCTAAAGGGAGAGCCATGCCGATCACTCGAGTCGCTTCGACCGACACTCGATCATCAGGAACCGCGACCTCGACGATGGAGACCCTCGCGTCCCCGACCGTCGGTGGAAGCACCCGGACCAGCGTGTGGCGGGTCAGGATGTCGGCGGGCCAACCGGGTCCACGGCACGTCATCGACTCGGAGCAGATCTGGACGGTGCTCGCCGGCGAGGCGTCCTTCCACTCCGAATCCGACCGGTTCGGCGTCGAGGCGGGGGATACCGTCATCGTGCCGGCCGGTGTCGTGCGCACCGTCATCGCATCGAGCGACTGCGAATTCCTGGTCTGCGGAAGCCCGAGCGCGCTCGCGTCGGTACCGGGGAGCGACGCCGCTCCGGTCGCCCCGCCGTGGATGCGGTGAGGCCGGGCGCCGCCGCGGCGTCGCGCTCGCGTCCCCGAGTCGCCCGCACCTCTCGATCGCGCCCTCTCGATCACGCCCGAGCGAGCACGAGCGAGAACTCGACGAACCCGTCGGGCTCGACCGAGACGAAGCCGAGGTTCGGCGCCTCGACGCCGAAGTCGGCGAACGTGATCGGGATGCTGCCGGCGACCTGGCCGTCGCCGCCGTTCCAGACCGCGTCGAGGTCGACGGTCACGGTGCGCGTGACGCCCGCGAGCGTGAGCTCGCCGGTCGCCTGCACCGTCTGCACCCCGCCGACGACGGGCGCGGTGTCGACCGTGATCGGCTCGGTCAGCACGAAGGTCGCCGTCGGGAACTGGTCGACGCGCAGCGCGTTCGAGCGGAAGTACTCGTCGCGGTTGCCCGAGTCGGTCGCGATCGACGCGACGTCGACCTCGAGCGACGCGGCGGTCAGGCTCAGCCCGTCGACCGTGAAGCCTCCCGTCACGTCGGAGGTGCGGCCGGTGACCGTGACGTCGGTGCCGTTCAGCACCTCGTCGACGCGGTAGCCAGCGAACGAGCCGTCGGCCACGGTCCACTCGCCGGTGAGGTCGGATGCCTCGGTACCCGCCTCCGCGGTCGCCGAGGGTGCAGCCGTCACCGTCGTGGCGGAGTCGGCCTCGCCGACGATGAGGTCGCGATAGACGATCGGCGCCGCGATGGCGGTGGTCGCACCGAGCACGAGCACCCCCGCGACGATCGAGGCGGTGATGATCTTCGTACGCTTCTGCACTGCGGCTCCTCGGGGTCGGACTTCGAGCTTCACGCATCAACGTATGAGAAAGCATTGAATACGCCGCGACCCTGTCGAGATGACGGCGCATGACGCAGAATGTCGTGCATGAGCGACCCTCACGTGATCGGTCCGGGCCTCCTGCCGACGCCGTTCACCGCCGACGAGATCCGCGACGCGAGCGGGTTCGGCAAGACGATCCGCATCCTCGTCGAGGAGCCGGGAGGCGAGACGTTCGAGCGCGTCAACCGCTTCAGCGAATGCGACGACGACGGCGCGATGCTCGAGCGCTGGCGCATCGCGCCCGATGGGGGAGTCGACGGTGAGGTCGCGGGTGGGCGGGTGACCTGGCGCGAGCTGCAGGGTCACGCCGCGTTCTCGGCCGAGCGCACGACGCTGACCGAGGAGACGCTCGAGCTGCCGGTCGGTCGGGTCGAGTGCCTGCGCTACGACACCCGCGACGAGGCGCCGGATGCCCCGGTCGAGACGTTCTGGTTCGCACGGGCGCTGCCCGGCATGCCGGTGAGGTACGAGTCGCCGACGCCCGCCGGGATCGTGCGCACCACGGTGCTCGCCGTCGAGGTCGTGCGCTGACGAGCCGGCCGGGACCGGTCGACCCGCCGGTGATCGGCGGGCCGCGGCATCCGCCGATCGCTGGCGCGCCACGCGGCATCCGTCTAGCGTGAGGTTCGGGGGAGATTCGGCGCGCAAGCCGGAATACTAGCCCTCTCGACAAAGTTGAGTTAAGTACACTCAAGTTTTGAACGAAGGGAGAGCCTGTGGCCAACATGCAGGGTGCGCCGAGCACGCAGGAAGAGCAGAAGTCGGCGCTCGAACAGTACGGCGTCAACCTCACCGAGATCGCGAAGGCGGGCAAGCTCGACCCCGTGATCGGGCGGGACTCCGAGATCCGCCGCGTCAGCCAGGTGCTCACGCGACGCACGAAGAACAACCCCGTGCTCATCGGCGAGCCCGGTGTCGGCAAGACCGCCGTCGTCGAGGGGCTCGCCCAGCGCATCGTCGCGGGCGACGTCGCGGAGTCGCTGAAGGGCAAGCAGCTCATCTCGCTCGACATCTCGGCGCTCGTCGCCGGTGCGATGTACCGCGGCCAGTTCGAGGAGCGGCTGAAGGCCGTGCTCAAGGAGATCAACGACGCCGAGGGTGAGATCATCACCTTCGTCGACGAGCTGCACCTGCTCATGGGTGCCGGCGGCGGCGAGGGGTCCGTCGCGGCCTCCAACATGCTGAAGCCCATGCTCGCCCGCGGTGAGCTGCGGCTCATCGGCGCGACCACGCTCAACGAGTACCGCGAATACATCGAGAAGGATGCCGCGCTCGAACGCCGCTTCCAGCAGGTGTACGTCGGCGAGCCGAGCGTCGAAGACACGGTCGCGATCCTCCGCGGCCTCAAGGGCCGATACGAGGCGCACCACGGCGTCACGATCTCCGACGCGGCGCTCGTCGCCGCGGCATCCCTGTCGAACCGCTACATCTCGGCGCGGCAGCTGCCCGACAAGGCGATCGACCTCGTCGACGAGGCCATGTCGCGCCTGAAGATGGAGATCGACTCGAGCCCCGTCGAGATCGACCAGCTGAAGCGCCAGGTCGACCGCATGAAGCTCGAGGAGCTCGCCCTCAAGAAGGAGAAGGACGACGCGTCGAAGGAGCGGCTCGCGAAGCTGCGCGAGACGCTCGTCGAGCAGGAGCGCGAGCTCGCAGGGCTCGAAGAGCGCTGGGCACGCGAGCGGATGTCGCTGAACCGCGTCGGCGACCTGAAGAAGCAGCTCGACGACGCGGTCACGCAGCGCGACCGCGCGATGCGCGAGGCCGACTACGCGAAGGCGTCGAAGCTCGAATACGAGACGATCGCCCGACTGCAGCGCGACCTCGAGGCGGCCGAGCAGGCCGAGCAGGCTCCCGACGAGCCCCGGATGGTCAACGAGCAGGTGACCGAGGAGGACATCGCCCAGGTGATCGCCGCGTGGACGGGCATCCCCGTCGGCCGGCTGCTGCAGGGCGAGACCGAGAAGCTGCTGCACCTCGAGCAGGAGCTCGGCAAGCGACTCATCGGCCAGAAGCGGGCCGTCGCGGCGGTCGCCGACTCGGTGCGCCGCTCGCGGGCGGGCATCAGCGACCCCAACCGGCCGACCGGATCCTTCCTGTTCCTCGGCCCGACGGGTGTCGGCAAGACCGAGCTCGCGAAGGCGCTCGCCGAGTTCCTCTTCGACGACGAGCACGCCATGGTGCGCATCGACATGTCGGAGTACGGCGAGAAGTTCTCGGTCTCCCGGCTCGTCGGAGCGCCGCCCGGGTACGTCGGCTACGACCAGGGCGGCCAGCTCACCGAGGCCGTGCGGCGGCGTCCCTACTCGGTGATCCTCTTCGACGAGGTCGAGAAGGCGCACCCCGAGGTCTTCGACGTGCTGCTGCAGGTGCTCGACGACGGGCGTCTCACCGACGGCCAGGGCCGCACGGTCGACTTCAGGAACACCATCCTGATCCTCACGTCGAACCTCGGCTCGCAGTACCTGATCGACCCGAGCCTCAGCTGGGACGAGAAGGAGCAGGCCGTGCTGCAGACGGTACGGCAGGCGTTCAAGCCCGAGTTCGTGAACCGGCTCGACGACATCGTCGTGTTCTCCGCGCTCAGCGAGGCCGAGCTCGGCGAGATCGTCAACCTCTACATCGACCGGCTGTCGGCGCGGCTGCACGAGCGGCGACTCCAGCTCGGCGTCACTCCCGACGCCAGGGCCTGGCTCGCCGAACGCGGGTACGACCCGCTGTACGGCGCGCGGCCGCTGCGCCGGCTCATGCAGCACGAGATCGACGACCGGCTCGCCCGGGCGCTGCTCACGGGCGAGGTCCGCGACGGCGACAGTGTCGTGGTCGGGCTGGCCGACGACGGCGACTCGCTCTCGGTGGCGCGGGCCGACGCGCCGGCATCGCACGACGGTGGCGACGCCGGGTTCGACGACGACGTGATCGACGCCGAGATCATCGACGACGGCCGGTAACCGTCCGGTCGTGCACGACGGAGCCCGCCGCGGGTCAGTCC
>NZ_JBHURI010000065.1:0-25025 GCF_042673425.1 Agromyces sp. NPDC056965
GCGGTGAGCCTGCGCTCACCGCCCGACGGCGCCGGTCAGCGCCCGGCGAGCACGTCGAGGTAGTGCTGGTTGAACATCACGCCGAGGATGTTGCCGAACGGGTCGACGACCGAGGCCGTGGTGAATCCGGGGCCGCGCTCCATCGGCGGTTGGTACGGCGCGCCGCCGAGCGAGAGCAGGCGTTCGTAGGTCGCCGTCACGTCGTCGACGGCCCAGTAGATGATCTCGCCGGCCGGGACATCCGATGCGGTGGGGCGGTAGGCCGCGTCGATGATGCCGAGCTCGTGCTGGTAGTCGCCGACGCGGAACTCCACGTAGCCCGGGCGGTGGAAGTACGGCTCGGCGCCGAGCACCTCGGTGTACCAGGCGGTGGCCGCCTCGAGGTCGGCGGCGTAGTAGCTGACGGTGGCGAATCCCCTGAGCACGAGCGGCTCCTTTCGAGCGGTTCCCCGGCGGTTCCGAGGTGATGAGTACAGTCTCGAACGCAGAAGTGCTCACCTTCTGACTACTTTTCCGACGACAATGGAATCATGCGCGCAGACCGCCTCGTGGCAGTGCTCCTCACCCTGCAGGCGCGGGGGCGGGTGACCGCCGCGCAGCTCGCCGAGGAGCTCGAGGTCTCGATCGCGACGGCCCGACGCGACCTCGAGGCGCTGTCGGCTGCCGGCATCCCCGTGTATCCCCAGGCCGGCCGCGGCGGCGGATGGCAGCTGCTCGGCGGCGCCCGCACCGATCTGAGCGGCCTGTCGTCGAACGAGGCGCGCGCCCTGTTCCTGCTGGTGGGGCCCGCGGCCTCCGTCGATCCGGAAGCGAAGGCCGCACTGCGGAAGCTCGTGCGCGCCCTGCCCGAGACCTTCCGAACCCACGCCGAGGCGGCAGCGGAGGCGGTCGTCATCGACCCCGGGGAGTGGGGGCGGCCGACCCCTGCCCGGCCCGCGCTGCTCCCCGTGCTCGAATCGGCGATCGTCGATCGGGTGCGACTCCGCATCCGGTACGCCGCGTGGAACCGGGAGCCCGCGGATCGCACCGTCGACCCGTGGGGGCTCGTGCAGAAGCAGGAGCACTGGTACCTGCTCGGCGGGGTCGACGGCACCGAGCGCACCTACCGCGTCGACCGGATGCTCGACGCGGCGCGAACCGAGGAGCGCGCCGAGCGCCCCGACGACCTCGACCTCGCCGAGATCTGGGAGCGGGTCACCGCTGCGGTCGAACGGCAGCGCGCCGCCGCGACGGCGACCATCATCGTCGACTCCGGCATCGTGCCGCTGCTGCACACGCAGTTCGGCCAGCGCGCGATCGACGAGGCGCAGCTCGATCCCGGGCGCTCCCGCGTCGTCGTGACCGCCCCGACCGAGGTCGTCATCGCGCGCGGACTCGCCGGCTGGGCCGAGTACCTCGAGGTCGTCGAGCCCGAGTCGCTCCGCCGCGAGCTGCACCGGCTGGGCGCGGCCATGGTCGCCCGGAACGCACCCGGCGGCGATGCCGCGCGGGCCACGGACTCGGCGCCCGCGCCGCCAACGTAGGATGGATCGGTACCCCAACCGATGTGAAAGAGGTCAAGTGGCCATCGCAGCCGCTCCCGAAGGCGCCCGTTATTGGGTCGTCCCGGTCGTCCGCGGCATCCTGGCACTCGTGCCCGCCGCCGCCATCACCTTCTCGCAGAACCACTCCCCCGAGTTCGGGCTCCTGGTCTTCGGCCTCTGGGCCGTCGTCTCGGGGCTCGTCACCGGTGCGCTGTCGCTGCGATTCACTGAAGAGCGCGGCATCCGCTCGTTCTTCGTGATCGCGGCCGTCGTGACCGTCGCCGCCGGTCTGCTGGCGCTCACCGTGCAGGGCGGGCTGCCGTTCCTGCTCTACCTCGTGAGCGTGTGGGCCGCGATCACCGGCGTCCTCGAGCTGTTCGCCGGCCTGCGTGCGCGCGGCCGCACCCCGGCGGCTCGCGACTGGATCGCCGCCGGCGCGTTCACCGCGATCCTCGCGCTCGTGTTCCTCGCGATCCCGCTCGACGCCGTCACCGCGGTCGGCCTGCTCGGCGGCTACCTCGTCATCCTCGGCGTCTACCTCCTGATCGGAGGGTTCTCGCTGAAGTGGGCCACCAGCCCAGCGGATGCCGCGCCCGACGCCCCCGGAACGGAGCAGACCTCGTGACCAACACCCCCGGTGAGTACAAGCCGAGCCGGCGCGACGTGCTCCGCCCCATCGAGTACGTCGGCGGCGCGGCGATCGCCGCGATCTTCACGGGCCTGGTCGTGCTGATCACCGCACGCGAGCCCGTTCTCGCGCTCATCATCGCCGGTATCGCGTTCATCGTCGTGCTCATGACGCTCGCCCTGCTCTCGATGGCGATCAAGCCCAACGCCGAGGAGACGGCCGAGATCGACGGCCCGGCACCGGCCGCCCCGGAGGCCGCGAAGCCCGACGAGACCGACGGCCCCGCAGCACCCGAGACGCCCGGCCACTGACGCAAGGGGCCTGAACCCGGTGGAACACCGGATCCAGGCCCATGCAGTGTCGTGCTGGGCTACCAGATCAGCATCGGTACCGGCACCGCGGATGCATCGGCGAACGGTGCCGTGCCGTCGAACGTCGCCCGGAGCACGTGCACGCCCCGGTCGAGTTTCGGCAGCTTCACGCTGAACCGTCCCTTGTCGCTCGCCGCGATCTCGACCGTGGCGAGAACGCGAGACCCCTCGGTGATGGTCAGCGTGCCCACCGGCTTCGAACCGTCGCCGGCGAAGACCTGACCCAGGTACTTCACCTGGGAACCGGACTTCGCGATGAGCTTGCTCGGCAGGCCGATCACGAAGGTGCCGACGGTGGCATCCTCCTCGATCCTGACGGTGATGCCGACCTCCTCGGAGACGTTGCCCGCCGCGTCGGTGGCTCGTGCCGTGACCGTGGTGACACCGGGTTCGGTGATGACGATCGGCCCGGTGTACGCCTGCCATCCGGCTCCGGTCGAGTACTCGATCGCGGGAGCCGCGTCGATGTCGTCGGTCGCCGTCGCCGTGACGGTGACGTCTCCGGTGAACCACCCCGAGGCCGGCTCCGACGGTGACGTCGCGAGCGTCACCTCCGGGGCTTCGACGTCGCCCGGCTCAGCCGCCGGGTGGGTCTTGAACGCATCCACGATCATGTAGTCGCCCGACTTCATCGTGCCGGTGATCGTGTGCACGCCCGGAGCGAGATCGCTGATCGACAGCACCGTCTGCTGGTGCAGCCTGCTGGCGTTGTGGAAGGACTGCGTGGTGAAGGGCTCACCGTCGATGGCGATCTCGACATCGCCGAGGTCGGTGTTGACCTGGGAGATGATGTCGATTCCGGTTCCGTTGAACGCGAGCTCCCACGAGTCGCCGAGGTTCTGCGTCGCGTCGATGTCGTCGAGCCATGCGCTCGCGCCGCCGCGCCCGGCATCGCGCCAGATCCACGATTCCCGGGTCGGGGCCGCAGCAGTCCGGTAGACGACGCCCGAGGTGTTGTTGAGGATCTCCGCCTCGGCGGGCTTGACGAGTTCGACCGCGACGTTCGTCGAGGCGCGGCGCACGTCGAGCTCGATCGATGCTCCGGCGGGCAGGGCGTTGTAGGCCTGCCAGAAGGAATTGCGCTGCTCGGTGACCTCGACGCCGTTGATCGAGCGCACGAGGTCGTCGGCCTGCAGACCGGCGGTCGCGGCGAGGCTGCCGGCCGGAACCGAGTTGAACTTCACGCCCTTGTAGTCGCTGATCGCGTACGACGACTGTTCGGCCTTGGTGGTGATGTTCGTGATGGAGGAGCCCCAGATCGTCTCCACGTACTTGCGTCGTGCGAGGTCGACGGGGTCGGGGCCGGTCGTGCCCGTCGGGAGCACGGCTTCGGGGGGCAGTGCACCACCGGGGGCGCCGAAGCCCGTCATCGGGATGTTCCGGTACCCGAGCGACAGGGCGGGCGAGGTGTCCGCGACCGTGAAGTCGTAGTTCGCCGTCGGGTCGCCGTCGACGAACACCGGGTCGCCGACCGCCGAATCCCGATCCATCCCCGCGCCGTACCACGACGTGGCCGTGTTGATGGTGGCGCCGTCCGACGACAGCCGCTCCGAGGCGCCGCCCTTCGGCCGGACGTCGATCGCTGCTCCGGCGTTCCAGAAGAGGTTCTTGCCGATCGTGTACTTCGCGCTGACGGGGTCGTTCAGGACGTTGTTGTACGGGAGGCCGCCGAGGGTGACGTTCTGCTCGATGACATCGCCGCCCGGCATGTAGCTCACCTGCTCGAAGGTCGACCCGTCGAGGATGAGGTTGTTGCGCAGGGTCCGGTCGAATCCGTCGCGGAGCTTGACGCCGCCCTTGAGCAGGACGTTGTTCGTCATCACGAAGTTGGATGAGCCGTCGTCGAGGTCGATCGCCCAGTCGCCGTCGTGCCAGAACCGGTTGTGGTCGATCGTGATCGGCTCGACGACGTCGAGCTTCATCATGGCCCGGGCCTGTTCGGCCGTCAGCGCCCCACCGGTGTTGCCCATGAACGTGACGCCGTCGGCGAGGCTCGCGAACGCGTTGTTGGCGGCTCCGGTCTTCCAGAACCGACTGCGTCCCCACGAGTTGATCGAGCCGTTGTCGCCGGTCTCGCGCACGCAGTCGAAGATGTCGTTGTCCTGGATGAGGTGCCCGCCCCACGTGTTGTCGGAGAAGTTCAGGCACGCGCGGGGGCTGTCGGACAGCGAGTTCCCACGCACCGTGACGTCGAGGGCCATCGCGATGTTGACCGACGAGGTCTGCTTCTCGTAGCGCCCGTTGTTGCGCATGACGTTGCCCTCGATGAGCACGTCGCGCGGGTAGTCCTCGGTCTTCGGTCCGCTCTCGAGGTCGGTGATGCGAGGCGTCGTGAAGTAGTTGTCGGCGTAGTCGCGCACCGCGTCGGGCGAGCCCGCGACGTGGACGTCGGTCGCGCCGTTGTTCTCGAACCGGCTGGCGGTGATCGCGGTGTCGCTGTTGTAGCCGTCGAGGAAGATGCCGTTGCCGCCGAGATCGGTGAACGAGGACTTCGTGAACGTCACGTTCCGGCTGTTCTTCACGGTCGCCGCGCCCTTGCGCACGACGGACCAGTCACCCCGGGAGAGGTTGACGAACTCGTTGTTGAAGAGCGTGCGGTGGGTTCGTTCGAAACTCAGGTTCTCGAAGGTGATGTCGTGGATCGGATCGGCCGCGGACGCGCCCGTCAGGGTGACGAGTTCGTCGAGCTCGCCGACCTCGATGCTGGTGGTCGTGAGGTCGACGCCCGGTGCGGGCTTCAGGTAGAGCTTGTCGGCGGCGCGGTCGAGGAACCACTCGTTCGCGGCATCGAGCTCCTCGCGGATGTTCTCCACCATGACCGCATCGGCCTTCAGCGGCTGGGTCGCGTTGCAGTCCTGCGGGCGGTTGTTGTCGCCGACGAAGCTCAGGTCGAGCGCATCGCCGGTCCGTCCGGCGATCGTGAACGAGACACTGCCCCAGTCGTGGCAGTGCATCGCGCGAACGTAGCCCGTGGACGGCTCGGCCCAGTCGGCGGAACGCGAGTTCAACGTCGACAACGTCGTCGTGCCCTCGAGGCGGGGGGCGGCGTCGTCCCAGTTCGGGTACCGGGCCATGACCTGGCGGACATCGTCGACGAAGAGCTCGTCGAAGTCGATGCCGGCGGGCACGTCCGTCACCATGATGCTCGGATCGGCCTCGGTCGGACTCCACTCGCCCACGAGCTCGCGGCCGCCGTTGAGGGTGGCTCCCTCGCCGGCGCCGACCCAGCGCACCGGGGCTCCGGCGCTGCCCGAGTCGGCGTTCGTGAGGGCCAGCGTCGAATCGAGGTAGTAGTCGCCTTCGGCGAGTTCGACCGTGACCGGCCCGCCGCCGGCGACGGCGTCGCGGACGAGCTCCTGCGCCCGGGTCAGCGATTTCACGGGCGCCGCAGCGGACGTGCCTGCGGCGGTGTCGTCACCGGTCGTGGCGACGAAGACGGTGACCGCTTCCGCCGCATACGCGGGCAGAGCGGGCAGAGCTGAGAGGACGAGGGCGGCGAGGCCCACGCCGGCGATCGTCGGATGAAGGACATGTCGTAGTGGAGCGGCGTTCGCCCCGCGGGCAGGTTGGTCAGTCACGAGAACTCCCTTGTTCGTTGTGCACCAAGCTCGACATCGAATTAAACATCCGATCTCTAGCGCCACGCTAGGGAACCCCGTGTGAGAAAGTCAACCCTCCTTGCGGATGATCCCCTTGAAACCTCCGATGTCATCCAGGCGGATGTCGGGGAGTCGCCGGAGTCGCCGCGACCATGGGGGCATGCTCGCGCGCGGGTGTGCGCACCCGACGGAGCACCCGAGGGAGGCGCACATCCCGCGACGCGGGTTGAGCCCGGGATCAGCCGAGGCGGTCGACGAGCTCCGAGGCGATGCCGGTGTAGGAGCCCGGGGTGAGCGCGAGCAGTCGCTGCTTCGCGTCGTCGCCGATCTCGAGCGAGTTCACGAACTCGGCGAGCTCGGCTGCGCCGACGCGCTTGCCGCGGGTGAGCTCCTTGAGCATGGCGTAGGGGTCGGCGATCGTCGAGCGACCGGCGACGACCTCTGCACGGATCACCGTCTGGATCGCCTCGCCGAGCACCTCCCAGTTGCCATCGAGGTCGGCGGCGAGCACGGCGAGGTCGAGGTCGATCTCGCCGAGGCCGCGCTGGATGTTGTCGAGTGCGAGCATCGAGTGCCCGAAGCCGACGCCGATGTTGCGCTGCGCGCTCGAGTCGGTCAGGTCGCGCTGCATGCGGCTCGTCACGAGGGTCGCGGCCAGCGAATCGAGCAGGGCGGAGGAGAGCTCGAGGTTCGCCTCGGCGTTCTCGAAGCGGATCGGGTTGACCTTGTGCGGCATCGTCGACGAGCCGGTCGCGCCGGGCGCGGGGATCTGGCGGAAGATGCCGAGCGAGATGTAGGTCCAGATGTCGGTGGCGAGGTTGTGCAGCACGCGGTTCGCGTGCGAGATCTTGCCGTAGAGCTCGGCCTGCCAGTCGTGCGACTCGATCTGGGTGGTGAGCGGGTTCCACGTGAGGCCGAGCGACTCGACGAACTCGCGGGAGACCTCGGGCCACGAGACATCCGGAGCTGCCACGACGTGCGCCGAGAAGGTGCCGGTCGCACCAGAGAACTTGCCGAGGTACTCGGTCGCCTCGATCTGGCGCTCGATGCGGCGCAGGCGGTAGGCGAAGACCGCCAGCTCCTTGCCCATGGTCGACGGCGTCGCCGGCTGGCCATGGGTGCGCGACAGCATCGACGCGTCGCGGTGCTCGCGGGCGAGCGATTCGATCGTCTCGATCACGGCGCGGTACTTCGGCAGCCAGACGCCCTGCACGGCGTCGCGCACCGTGATCGCGTAGGAGAGGTTGTTGATGTCTTCACTCGTGCAGGCGAAGTGCGTGAGCTCGGCGATCGCGTCGAGGCCGAGGTCGCTGAGGCGGCGGCGCACGTAGTACTCCACGGCCTTGACGTCGTGCCGGGTGGTGGCCTCGAGGCTCGCGAGCTCGTCGATGTCGGGCTGGCCGAAGTCGGCCACGACCTGGCGCAGGCTCGACTTCTGGTGGTCGGTCAGCGGGGAGGTGCCGAAGAAGCCGCGGTCGGTCTGGGCGATCAGCCACTCGACCTCGACGTGCACGCGCGCCCGGTTGAGGCCGGCCTCTGAGAGGTGCTCGCCGAGCTCTCCGACCGCCGAGCGGTAGCGACCGTCGAGGGGGCTGAGCGGCTGGGGAGGCAGCGAAGTCATCGGATTCCTTGTCTGAGTGCTGGTGCGAGTTGCCGGAAGAGCGCCGACGTCGACCGTTCAATCATCTCAAGTACTCGATCGAACATCGGTTCGTCGGAGTAGTAGGGGTCGGGGACGTCGTGCAGCTCGGTCGATTCGGGCTCGAATTCGAGGAGCATCCGCACCTTCTCCTGCTCGGCGGGACCGGGCGCCCAGTTCCGCAGGATGCGCGCCTGTCCGCGGTCGAAGGCGACGACGAGGTCGAGTCGCGGGAAGTCGGTCGCCTCGAACTGGCGGGCGCGGTGGTGGCGACCGTCGTAGCCGGCGCGTTCGAGCGCATCGATCGTGCGCCGGTCGGCGGGCTCGCCGACGTGCCAGTCTCCGGTAGCAGCCGACTCGATCGCCAGGCGGTCGCTGAGCCCGGCGTGCTCGGCCTGCGCGCGCAGCACCACCTCGGCCATCGGTGAGCGGCAGATGTTGCCGGTGCACACGAATGAGACCCGGAACGGCGGCGCGTCGTCCCCCGCGGAATCCGCTCGCGTCATGGGTTCCATTGTGGACGACATCGGGCGATCCCACAGCACCAATTCGGGGGCGGTACGCTGGGCGGTCGAGCGTGGCGGAGAGAGGGGGTGGGCACGATGACGGATGCCCCCGAGCCCGACATCGTCGTCGACGAAGCGCTCGCGGAGGCGTTGGTGGCGTCGCAGCACCCCGACCTGGCCGGCCGGGTCGTGCTGGTCGCGAACGGCTGGGACAACGCGATGTTCCGGCTCGGCGAGCACCACCTGGTGCGGTTGCCGCGCCGCACGATCGCCGCGGGCCTCGTGCTGCACGAACAGCGCTGGCTGCCATCGATCGCCGCGCGCGTCTCGGTGCCGGTGCCCGCGCCCGAGCGGATCGGGCGCCCGGCCCCCGAACTCGGGTTCGACTTCCCATGGAGCATCCTGCCGTGGTTCGACGGGGTGAGCGCGGCCGATGTGGAGCCCTCGGCGCGAGCCGCGGCGGCCACGCCGCTCGCGGCGTTCGTCGCAGAGCTCGGTGTCGCCGCGCCCGCCGAGGCCCCAGGCAACCCGTATCGGGGCGTGCCGCTCGCGGAGCGCGACGAGGTCGTGCGAGGAAGGTTCGAGCGCGGGCTCGCGGTGCAGCCCGAAAAAATCGAGGCGCTGCGCGCCGTCTGGGACCGTGGACTGGCCGCGGCGGAATGGTCGGGACCGCCGGTGTGGCTGCACGGCGACCTGCATCCGGCGAACCTCGTGCTCGCGACATCCGGAGACCTCGCGGCCGTGGTCGACTTCGGCGACGTCTGCGCCGGCGACCCGGCGTGCGATCTCGCGACGGCCTGGCTCGGCTTCGACGCCCTCGATCGCGCCGTCTTCCGTTCAGAGGTCGACCGCCTTCGCGAGACGGATGCCGCGATGTGGGACCGCGCCCGTGCCTGGGCGCTCGTGCTCGGCAGCGCGATCGTCGACACGATCGGCACCGGCGGGCGACTCGGTCGCGTGGGCGTGCAGGCGCTGGACGCGGTGCTCGTCGACTGAGGCGGCACTCCTCCTCCACAGGAGGCCACCGGCATCGCAGGGGCTGCAACCGCCGTCGCGGAGTCGATCGGGTCAGCGGCTCCGCGACACTCGTCGCATGCTCGATTCCGATCCGTACGCACTCGCCGTGAAGGGCACCGCGCTGACGCTCGATCGCATCGACGACGCCAGGGCGCATCTCCTCATGCTCCGGTCGCTGCTGGCCGAGGTGCAGGAGTCCGTGCACCGGCTCGTGCCGCCGACGACCGGGGTCTGGAGGTCCGCAGCAGCTGACGGATACGTACGCGGTCTCGACGACCTCCGCGCGCGCGTGCTCGCCGCGCGCGATGGGCTCGTCGACGCCGAGGCGGCGCTCGTCGAGCGGATCCGTCGCATGGAGCGCCAGCTCGACGTGCAGCGCGCGACACTCGTCGAGCACTCCGCGCCGACCACCCGAACCGATGCCGCGTGGACGACGCGCTGACCCTCAGCGGCGGCGGATCCACCGCCGTCGCGACCGACGAGCTCTTCGCCGACGCCGCACGTCTGGGCAGCGCAGAGGCCGTCGTGGCGGACTGGCACGAACGCACGCGGGTCATCAGCCGCGGCCTCATCGAACTCGACCTCTCGGAACCGGCGGCAGGGCCCTCGGACCTGTCCTCCCCGACGTGGAGCATGGCGGTGGCGATGGCCCGACTGCGCGAAGCGTCCGACATCGCCGGGTGGCTGCGGGAGGCGCTGACCGAGAGCGCCGAGCGCTACGGCGCCACCGAGGGGGCGGTGGCGGCGATCTGGCGGATCGCCGGCGGGCCGCTGGCATGGCTCCTGGGCGGCGTGGCCGTGCTCCCAGGGGTCCTGATCGGTGGCGGTGCGCTCGCCGGCATCATCGCCGGCGCGAACGCACTCGGCTGGCGCACACCGCTCGAGACGTGGCTCGCCGACCGGAGGGGAATGCTCTCCGACCCTGCGTTCGTGCGTGCGGTGCGCATCGCAGCGGACTCGACCGACGAACTCGTCGCCGGCGGGCTCCGGGTGCCGGCCGGGCTCGCCGTCGGCGTCGGCGCCGAGATCCGGGCCCCCGAGTCCGCGTCGATCGCCCTCGGCGTCGCCGGGCTGTTCGGCACCACGCTCGGCAGCCGGTTCCTCGTCGACGGGCCCGTTCGAGTGAGCCGCCCGATCCCCGACGGGCGCGGCGATCGGAGCGCGGGAGCCCGCGCGGCCCGCACCGACGCGCATCCGCTGGAGGGACCGGTGCCCGCGCCCACCGGCGTCGCCGACCTCGTCGACCGCATTCCGCCCACCGACGCCGGAGCGCAGATCCGGGTCGAGCGCTACGGCGACCCGACCGACCCGCGGTGGATCGTCTACCTCGGTGGAACGGTCGACTTCACGACGACCGCCGGCGCGGAGACCAACGACATGACGAGCAACCTGCACGGAATCGCCGACGACTCGGCGCTCGACGCCCTGCGCATCGCCGGCGCCGACTCCGCGGCGCTGGAACGCGCCGCCCGTCTGGCCCTCGTCGAGGCCGGGGCGCGGCCGGGAGACCCGCTCCTGCCCGTCGGGTACTCGGGCGGCGGCATCGCGGCTGCGGCGCTCGCAGGCGATCCCGAACTCGACGTCGTCGCCGCGGTGAACGTCGGCGGCCCGGTCGCGTCGGCGGAGCTCCGTGACGGAGTGCCCCTGCTCTCGGTCGAGCACGAGGAGGACCTCGTTCCCGCGGTCGGCGGTTCGGGACATCCGTCGCCCGACCGGCTCACCGTCTCGCGGAGCGTGCTCGAGGCGGGCGTCGAGTACGACGACGCGGTGCCGGCCCACCAGCTCGAGCGCTATCAGGAGACGGCGGCACTGATCGACGCCTCCGACGAGGCACGGCTCAGGGCGTTCCGCGAGCAGGTCGCGGAGTTCACCGGCAGCGGCGCAGGCGAGATGACGCGGTGGGTCGCGACCCGGGAGCTCAGTCCTTCGACACCGGACGCAGCACGAGGCCGATGAGCCAGCTGATGAGGCCGAGCACGAGCGCCCCGAGCACGCCCCACCAGAAGCTCTCGACCACGAGACCGAAGCCCATGAGCTCGCTGATCCAGTCGACGAGCAGCAGCAGGAGGCCGTTGACGATGAAGGAGATGAGGCCGAGGGTCAGCACGTAGAGCGGGAACGCGACGATCCTGATGAGGTTGCCGATGAAGGCGTTCACGAGACCGAAGATGAGCGCGACGAGCAGGTAGGTGAGCACCGTCGCCACCTCGGTGTCCTCATAGGGCACGACGCTGACGCCCGACACGATGAGGGTCGTGAGCCAGAGGGCGAGCGCGATGACGATGACCTTGACGATGAACCGCATGGCACCACTCTGTCAGACGAGGCCGCTGAGAACGAAGGAGTACGGTGGAAATCGTGACCGCACCGGAGCCCACGGGGGCGCGCGTACGCCTGCGCCCCGAGATCGCCGCCCTTCCGCCGTACCGTCAGGGGCGCCCCGCGCCCGCCGACGGCTTCAAGCTCTCGAGCAACGAGAACCCGTTCGGCCCGCTGCCCTCGGTGGTCGACGTCGTCGCCGCAGCTGCGCACGACATCAACCGGTACCCCGATGCCACGGCGCTTGCCCTCCGCGAACGACTGGCCGAGCGCTTCGGCGTCACCGCCGACGAGGTGCTCGTCGGCGCCGGTTCGGTCGCGCTCCTCGCCCAGTTCATCCTCGCTGCGGCAGCCCCCGGCGACGAGGTCGTCTACTCCTGGCGCTCGTTCGAGGCCTACCCCGGCCTCGTCACGGTCGCGGGCGCCACGAGCGTGATGGTGCCGAACCGCGCCGATCACGGTCACGACCTCGACGCGATGGCCGACGCGATCACCGATCGCACGCGCGTCGTCATCGTCTGCTCCCCGAACAACCCCACGGGTGTCGTCGTGACCGCCGCCGAGTTCGAGGCGTTCATGGCGCGGGTGCCCGCCGACCGACTCGTGCTGCTCGACGAGGCCTATGCCGAGTTCGTGCGGGGCGACGGCAGCGCCGTCGACGCCGTCGACGGCAGCACGCTCATCGGCCGATACCCGAACCTCGTGGTGCTCCGCACCTTCTCGAAGGCCTACGGCCTCGCTGGGCTGCGCGTGGGCTACGCGATCGGTCCCGTCGAGCTGCTCGACGCGGCTCGCGCGACCGCGATCCCCCTCGGGGTCACGGCCGCCGCGGCATCCGCTGCCATCGCTTCGCTCGAGCCGGTGGCCGAGGCCGAGCTGCTCGAGCGCGTCGGCGCGATCGCCGACCGGCGCGACCGCGTGCACGCCGCCCTCGTGGCGCAGGGCTGGCCGGTGCCGACCGCCCGCAGCAACTTCGTCTGGTTGCCCGCCGGGGACGCGACCGCCGCCGTCGCCGAGCGCCTGTTCGACGCCGGGATCGTGACGCGCGCCTTCGCTCCCGATGGCATCCGCATCTCGATCGGTGAAGAAGAATCTGTGGAGATCCTCCTCACGATTCTGGGTGAGCTTGTACCGGGCTCACAAGAAGGGCACCCGCAGTAGCGGGTAGCGTGGAACGGTGGCAGCCCGCGAAAGAGAGTTCACCGCACCGACGGTCCAGCTCCTGACCCCCGAGGGCGACCTTCGTCCCTCCCCCGAGGCCGAGGCCTACCTCCCGCTCGTCGAGGCGTTGAGCGATGCCGAACTGCAGCGCTTCTACCGCGACATGGCGGTCTCGCGCCGCGTCGACGTGGCCGGGGCGAACCTGCAGCGGCAGGGCCAGCTCGCCCTGTGGGTGCCGAGCCACGGTCAGGAGGCGGCGCAGGTCGGCTCCGCGCACGCGGCCCGCCCGCAAGACCATCTCTTCCCGTCGTACCGCGAGCACATCGTCGGCATGATCCGCGGGCTCGACCTCGCTCGCATCTTCGCGCTGCTGCGCGGCGCCACCCTCGGCGGCTGGAACCCCGAGGAGAACGGCAACTTCCACCTCTACACGCTCGTGCTCGCGTCGCAGACGCTGCACGCGACGGGCTACGCGATGGGGCTCCAGTTCGACGGCGCGACCGCGACGGGCGACCCCGAGACGGATGCCGCCGTGCTCGTGTACTACGGCGACGGCTCGACGTCGCAGGGCGATGCGAACGAGGCGCTCGTCTTCGCCTCGAGCTACCAGACGCCGCAGGTCTTCTTCATCCAGAACAACCAGTGGGCGATCTCGGTGCCCGTCGCGCGGCAGTCGCGGAGCCCGCTGTCGCTGCGCGGCGGCGGCTTCGGCATGCCGGGCGTGCGCGTCGACGGCAACGACGTGCTCGCGAGCTACGCGGTCACCCGTCAGTCGCTCGAGGAGGCGCGCGCCGGCGACGGCCCGAGCCTCATCGAAGCCGTGACGTACCGCATGGGCGCCCACACCACGGCCGACGACCCCACGAAGTACCGCACCGACGACGAGGTGGCCTACTGGGAGGCGCGCGACCCGATCCCGCGCTACCGCACGTGGCTCGAGGGCCGCGGGGCATCCGCTTCGTTCTTCGCCGACGTCGACGCGGAGGCGAACGACATCGCCGCCGACCTGCGGCGCCGCGCGCTCGAACTGCCGGCGCCGACGCGCGAGGCGATCTTCGAGCACGTCTACAGCGAGCCGCACCCGCTCATGGTCGAGCAGGCCGCATGGCTCGAGAACTTCGAGACCTCGTTCGAGGGCCCGGCAGGGGGCGCGGCATGAGCGCCCGCACCGAAGAGGAGAACCACGTGACGAATGTCGCGAGCGACACGCCCTCGACCGGCGAGGCGCCCGTGCGCGGCGTGCAGACGCTCTCGATGGCCAAGGCCATCAACGCGGGCCTCCGCGAGGCGCTCCGCGCCGACGAGAAGGTGCTGCTCATGGGCGAGGACATCGGCCCGCTCGGCGGCGTCTTCCGCGTGACCGAGGGGCTCTCGGCCGAGTTCGGCGAGCGTCGCATCCTCGACACCCCGCTCGCCGAGTCGGCGATCGTCGGCACCGCGATCGGACTCGCGATGCGCGGCTACCGCCCGGTGATCGAGATCCAGTTCGACGGGTTCATCTTCCCCGCGTTCGACCAGATCACCACCCAGCTCGCGCGCCAGACGGTGCGCCACGACGGCACCCTCTCGATGCCCGTCGTGATCCGCGTGCCCTACGGCGGCCACATCGGCTCCATCGAGCACCACCAGGAGAGCCCCGAGGCGTACTTCGCGCACACCCCGGGCCTGCGCGTGGTGAGCCCGTCGAACCCGCACGACGCGTACTGGATGATCCAGGAGGCGATCCGCTCCGACGACCCCGTGCTGTTCTTCGAGCCGAAGAGCCGCTACTGGCCGAAGGGCCCCGTCGACCTCGACCACGCCGGCCTGCCGCTGCACGCGAGCCGGGTCATGCGCCAGGGCACCGACGTCACCGTCGTCGGCCACGGCGCGATGATCGCGACGCTGCTGCAGGCGGCCGACATCGCCGAGACCGAGGGCCGCAGCATCGAGGTCGTCGACCTGCGCTCGCTCTCCCCCATCGACTACGGGCCGCTGCTCGAATCGGTGCACCGCACGGGGCGTCTCGTCGTCGCACAGGAGGCGTACGGCAACGTCTCCGTCGGCTCCGAGATCGCCGCGACGGTCGCCGAGCGGGCGTTCTACTCGCTCGAGGCGCCGGTACTGCGGGTGTCGGGCTTCGACACCCCGTTCCCGCCGGCCGCCCTCGAGACCGAGTACCTGCCGAGTCCCGACCGAGTGCTCGAGGCGGTCGACCGCGCCCTGGCGTACTGACGCGGAGCGGCGCCGCGCCGCGCCGCACTGACATGACGATGACGGCATAGACCGACTGCGAGGGTAAAGAGTATGAGCGAGATCCGATTCCCCCTCCCCGATGTCGGCGAGGGCCTCACCGAGGCCGAGATCGTGCAGTGGCGGGTCGCGCCCGGCGATCGCATCGCCCTCGACCAGGTCTTCGTCGAGATCGAGACCGCGAAATCGCTCGTCGAACTGCCGAGCGCATTCGAGGGCGTCGTCTCCGAACTGCTCGTCGAAGAGGGCAACACGGTCGACGTCGGCACGCCGATCCTGGTCATCCAGACGGATGCGGCGGGGCCCGCCTCCGACGCCCCGGCCGTCCCCGACGCAGGCATCGCGGCTGCGGTGCCCGCGGCGCCTGCGCCCGCGGCGCCTGCGCCCGCCGCTGCGGCAGCCGAGGAGAGCGGCGCGGTGCTCGTCGGGCACGGCAGCTCCGGGCCGGCGGCGACGCGGCGGAAGCGCCATGCCACGCCCGATGGAGCGCATGGTCACCTCGCACCCGTCACCGCTCCCCCGGTGCCGCCGGCGAACCCGAGCCCCGCGGCCGCGGTCGGCACCGCGGCATCCCCCGCCGTCGTTCCATCGCGGCCCGCGCCGCAGCTTCCGGTCATCGCGAAGCCGCCGATCCGCAAGCTCGCGAAGGACCTCGGCGTCGACCTGTCGCGCGTCGCGCCGACGGGCCCGATCGGCGACATCACGCGGGACGACGTGATCCGCGAGGCGAGCCAGGCGAGCGTGTTCCGCAACATCCAGACGCCGGAGCGGCCCGAGGGCCGCGAAGAGCGCATCCCGGTCAAGGGCGTGCGCAAGGCGATCGCGAGCGCGATGGTGCAGAGCGCCTTCCAGGCGCCGCACGTGAGCGTGTTCGTCGACGTCGACGCGAGCCGCACGATGGAGTACCTGAAGCGCCTGAAGGCCTCCCCCGACTACGCGGGCGTGCGCATCTCACCGCTCCTGATCATGGCCAAGGCGATGATCTGGGCCGTGCGCCGCAACCCGACGGTCAACGCCCAGTGGACCGACACCGAGATCGTCGTGAAGAACTACGTGAACCTCGGAATCGCCGCGGCCACGCCGCGGGGCCTCATCGTGCCGAACGTCAAGGAGGCCCAGGCGATGACGATGGTCGAGCTCGCCACTGCGCTCGAACAGCTCACGCTGACGGCGCGCGAGGGCAAGACGCAGCCCGCCGAGATGCAGAACGGCACGATCACGATCACGAACATCGGCGTCTTCGGCATGGACACGGGCACCCCGATCCTGAACCCCGGCGAGGTCGCGATCGTCGCGCTCGGCACGATCAAGCAGAAGCCGTGGGTCGTCGACGGCGAGGTGCGACCGCGATTCGTCACGACGATCGGCGCCTCGTTCGATCACCGCGTGGTCGACGGCGACGTGGCCTCGCGATTCCTCGCCGACGTCGCGTCGATCATCGAAGAGCCGGCGCTGCTGCTCGAGTAGGCGCTCGCGCCCCGCACTCGCTGTACGCAGCAGCGGCTGCGGCTACAGGTGCAGGTCGTAGGTGATCGCCTCGGCCGTTCGCGAGGACTGGGCGAACCCTGCCCCCTCGAGCGCTCGACGGGCCGGCAGGTTCGGCACCTCGGCCTCGGCGCGCAGGATGACCACGCCGGCCCCGCGCGCGAGTTCGACGACGGCCGCGACGGTGTACGTCGACAGCCCCTGCCCGCGCACGGCGGGCACGAGCCCGAACGCGAACTCGACGGCGCCGTCGTCGCCGGGCGGACCGAAGAGGTTCACTCCCCCGATCGCCGGGCCGTCTTCGCCTCGTCGAACGAGGTAGGGGCCGTACGGCGTCGGATCGCCGTTCTGCTGCACCATGCGGAGGTACTCGGCGAGCAGTTCGGGCTCGTCGGTGAAGGCGTACGCGCCTTCCCATCCGTCATGGGGGTCCACCTCGCCCGAGAGCACGCGCTCGGCATCGGCGACGGTGAACGGATGCAACGTGAGAGGAGCTGTCGTCGTATCCACGTGCTTCACTCTCCCACGTCGGTCGGACACTCGCCAGAGCTGTCCACAGGATGTCGCCGGAATACGTGGATCACCGGCTGATGTTCATTCAGTGTGTCCGAATCCGTCGCTTCATGGTTTTGACAATCATTATCAATAAGACGTACGGTGGGATCATGACCAACCGAAGCAGTGCCCTCCGTCGGCTGCCCGCGACACTCGCCGGCGGTGCCGTGCTCGCGACCGCGGCGTTGGCCCTCGCGGGGTGCTCGGCGCCCGCGGCATCCGGTGCATCGGGCGATGGCCCGAAGATCGTCGCGACGACGACCCAGGTCGGCGACTTCACTCGCGAGCTCGTGGGCGACAGCGCTCCGGTCACCCAGTTGCTCTCCCCCGGGCAGAGCGCCCACAGCTTCGATCCGTCGGCGGCGCAGCTCCTCGCGCTGTCCCAGGCCGACGCCCTCGTCGTCAACGGAGGCGGCCTCGAGAGCTGGCTCGACGACGCCGTGCAGGCCTCGGGCTTCGACGGCGCGCTCATCGACGCGAGCACGGGCATCGAGCTCCACGGCACCGACGACCACGACCACGACCACGACGACGCCGACGCCGCCGAGGCGCACGACGAGACCGAGGCGACGGACGCCGCAGACGATGCCGCCGACGCCGCCGATGCCGATCACGACGAGTCGGCCGATCACGACGGCCACGACCACGGCGCGGGCAACCCGCACATCTGGACAGACCCCGAACTCGCCGAGCAGATGTTCGAGAACATCGCCGACGGGCTCGCCGCCGTGCCGGGTGTCGACACCGCCGTCGTCGCGCAGAACGAGACCGCCTACCTGGCGAAGCTCGACGCACTCGACGAGTGGATCACCGAGAACGTCGAGACCGTGCCGGTCGCCGAGCGACTGCTCGTGACGAACCACGACGCCTTCACCTACTTCGTCGACGCCTACGACGTCACGTTCGTCGGCAGCGTGATCCCGAGCTTCGACGACAACGCCGAGCCGAGCGCCGCCGAGATCGATGCCCTCGTCGACCGCATCCGGGCGACCGGTGCCACGGCCGTGTTCTCCGAGGCATCCATCTCGCCGAAGGCAGCGGAGACGATCGCCGCCGAAGCCGGTGTCACCGTCTACTCCGGGTCCGATGCCCTCTACGGCGATTCCCTCGGCGTCGAGGGCAGCGACGGCGCCACCTACCTCGGCAGCCAGCTGCACAATGCGCGCCTCATCCTCGAGTCGTGGGGCGTCACTCCTACCGCGCTGCCCGAGGCACTGCAAGGATGACAGCCATGAACGACTCCCCCGTGCTGCGCCTCCGCGGCGCCGCGTTCACCCACCCCGGCGGCACGGGCGTCAGCGGCCTCGACCTCGACATCGCGTCGGGTGAGGCCGTCGCGCTCATCGGGCCGAACGGCGCGGGCAAGTCGACCCTGCTGAAGGGGATCCTCGGGCTCGTGCCGCGCACCGCTGGCACGATCGAATTCGGCACCCGTGGTTCCGACGGCGACCCCGCCGCATCGCATGCCGCGAACGGCATGGTCGGTTTCCTGCCGCAATCGGCGGACCTCGACCCCGACTTCCCGATCAGCGTCGAGCAGGTCGTGATGCAGGGCCGCTATCGCGGACTCGGCCTCCTCCGCTGGCCGGGCCGCGCCGATCGCGCCGCCGTGCGCGATGCGCTCGACACGGTCGGACTCGGCGAGCTCGCGAAGCGCCCGTTCGGCAAGCTCTCCGGCGGCCAGCGCCAGCGGGGCCTCCTCGCTCGCGCGCTCGCCTCCGATCCCAGGCTGCTGCTGCTCGACGAGCCGTTCAACGGCCTCGACCAGCCCAACCGCGACGCGCTCGTCGAGACGGTTCGAACGCTCAAGACCCGCGGAGTCGCGGTGCTCGTCTCGACGCACGACCTCGATCTCGCCCGTCGCGTCTGCGATTCGGTCGTGCTCGTCAACGGCACCCAGCTCGCGAGTGGGCCGGTCGACGACGTGCTCACCCTCAGCAACGTGCAGGAGTGCTTCGAGGGCGTCGAGGTCGAGATCGACGAGCACACCCTCGTTGTTCCCGGACACGAGGGCCACTGAATGCCGCACGCGACATATACCGGTCCGATCCGGCCGGGCGGTGACGGATGTCGCTGACCGACGCGCTCTTCGGCGCATTCGCCATCCCGTTCATGGGCCGGGCGCTCCTCGTCATGCTCGTGCTGGCAGTGGTCGCCGGGTTCGTCGGCGTGCTCGTGAACCTCAGGGGGCTCGAGTTCATCAGCGACGGCCTGACCCACGCCGTCTTCCCCGGACTCGCCATCGGACTCGCGGTCGGCGGCAGCGCCGGGCTCCTGCCGGGCGCTGCGATCGCCGCGCTCGCGGGTGCACTCGCGCTGACCTGGCTCGACCGCGCCGGCATCACCTCCGATGCGGCGATCGCGATCGTGCTGACCGCGACGTTCAGCGTCGGCGTCATCGTGGTCTCGCGCAGCGACGACTACGCCGGAGAGCTCGAGGCGCTGCTCTTCGGCCGCGTGCTGACGATCCCGCCCGCGGAGGTGCTGCCGCTCATCATCGTGAGCCTGCTCGCGCTCGGCATGGTGCTGCTCACGCTGAAGCAGCAGTTGTACCGCGCCTTCGACGCGAAGGGCAGCCGCGCCGCCGGCGACTCGGCGCTCGTGCTCGACCTCGTGCTCAATTCGGCGATCGCCCTCGTCGTGGTCGCCGCCGCCAGCACGATCGGCACACTGCTCGTGCTCGCGCTCCTGATCGTGCCGGGCGCGGTGGCCCGGCTCACGACCACGCGGATGTGGTGGCTGTTCCCCGTGGCGGCGGTCTTCGCAGCGGTCGCGGCCTGGCTCAGCCTGGCCCTCGGCTTCGCGATCTCGGTCGGCGCGGGCGTCGACGTGCCGGCCGGCAGCACGGTCGTCGCGGTCTTCGTGATCGGGTACGCGCTCGTGCTGCTCGTGAGCAGCGCGGTCGGGCGCTCCCGCACCCGAAAGGGCCGCCTCGCTCCCGTCGCGGCGGGGGAGGTGCGCTGATGGGGTACTTCGAGCGGGCGCTCATCGCCGCGATCATCATCGGTGCCGGCGCAGGGCTCGTGGGCAGCCTCGTGGTCGTGCGGCGTCGCACCTTCTTCGCACAGGCACTGACGCACGGCACCTACCCCGGCGCAGTGGCGGCCGCCGCACTCGGCGTGAGCGTGCCGGCCGGCGCCGCCGTGGCATCCGTCGTCCTCGTCGCCGTGATGGCGGGTATCGCCCGTGTGCGGCGGCAGGGCGCCCAGGTCGCCGCGGGCATCGTGCTGACCGGCGGCTTCGCCGCGGGTGCCCTGCTCCAGGCGCTGATCCCCGGACTCCCGGTGCGAGCCGAATCGCTGCTCATGGGCTCGATCCTCACGGTCAGCGACGGAGATATTCTGCTCGCGGCATCTGTTGCGATCGTCGCGGTCGTCTGCATCGCCCTGTTCGGCAAGGAGATCGCCTTCTCGACCTTCGATCCCGCCGGCTTCCGCGCCGCCGGGTACCGAGAATGGCCGATCGAGCTGCTCGTGCTCGGCCTCACCGCCGCGTCGGTCGTCAGTTCGCTCCCCGCCGTC
Source organism: Agromyces sp. NPDC056965 (assembly GCF_042673425.1). Taxonomy (NCBI): domain Bacteria; kingdom Bacillati; phylum Actinomycetota; class Actinomycetes; order Micrococcales; family Microbacteriaceae; genus Agromyces; species Agromyces sp. NPDC056965. The sequence goes on from NZ_JBHURI010000065.1 coordinate 20,557, forward strand.
GGCGCCATTCTCGCGATCGCCCTGATCGCGGCGCCCGCCGCAGCAGCCAGGCTCATCGTGCGCTCGTTCCGGGGGCTGCTCTTCGCCGCGCCCGTCATCGGTGCGGCCGCGGGAGTGCTGGGCGTGATCTCGTCGCGCATGTTCGAGATCGCGGCCGGTCCGGCGATCGCCCTCGCGGCCACGGCGTTCTTCCTGCTCGCGCTGGGCATCTCCAAGGTTCGGGGACTACCGTTGAACCGAGTCGCCATACCGGTGGAGACCGCGGAGGACGCACGGATCGCATGAAGCGCAACACTTGGCAGCGAGAGGCCGTTCGCGAAGCACTCGACGGCACCGAGGGCTTCATCAGCGCGCAGGCGCTGCACTCGACCCTGCATTCGAGCGGGTCGCCGATCGGCCTCGCGACGGTGTACCGCGCGCTCGGCGACCTCGCCTCGAGCGGCGAGGCCGATTCGCTGCAGTCGCCCGACGGCGAGGCGCTGTACCGCGCCTGCAGCACGACCGGGCACCATCACCACCTGATATGCCGCAACTGCGGGCTGACCGTCGAGATCGCCGCCGACGAGGTCGAGGCGTGGGCGAAGGCGGTCGCGGCCGAGCACGGGTTCACCGGCGCGGCGCACGTCGTCGACGTGTTCGGCCTCTGCGCCAACTGCACCGCGTTGCAGGCCGCGGGGGAGTAGCGCGCAGACAGGGGCAACGAAACCCCTGATCAACTCGGAATTCGCGCGACACGATTTGGGTTTGTCGTGACGACCTCGATACGGTGGACGTGGTCCTGCAAGACCGAATCGCCCAGTCCGCGCTTTTGCATTCCGAGATCGGCATGCAGAAACGTATGGTTCGGCGGCGTGGCATCCGGCCCCGATGGCCGGCTGCATGGAAGTCGTGTTTCGCCCGCGGTCGCAGCAAAGACCGGGGCTTGAGTCCAGACATCCGGATCGCCGTGAACCCGGCCGTGACCCACGAGTCAGCCCTGCCCGATTCCTGACCGCGCTCGTCCTTCGTGCGCGGTGTTCGGCGTGCGCTCCGGGAGCCTGTCCATGTCCGCAACACCAGCACTCGAGACCGAGGCACCAGCACTCTCGGTTCGTCGCCTCACCAAGTTCTTCGGGCGGAAGCCAAGGGAGGCGCTCGAGCGCCTTCGTGCCGGCGCGGGCCGCGCCGAGCTCGCGTCGCTCGGCACCGCCGCAGTGATCGACGCCGACTTCGATGTGCGGCGGGGCGAGATCTTCGTCGTCATGGGGCTCTCGGGCTCGGGCAAGTCGACGCTCATCCGCACGCTGAACGGCCTGCTCGAACCGACCGACGGCACCGTCACGGTGATGGGGGAGACCATCACCGGCATGTCGCCGAAGCGGCTCCGCGAGGTGCGTCGTCGCCACGTGTCGATGGTCTTCCAGCACTTCGCACTGCTGCCGCACCGCAACGTGCTCGAGAACGCCGCCTACGGCCTCGAGATCCAGGGCGTGGGCGCGACCGAGCGGCGTGAACGCGCCGAGCACATCCTCGGCCGAGTCGGCCTGGCCGGATGGGGCGACAAGATGCCAGCCGAGCTCTCGGGCGGCATGCAGCAGCGCGTGGGGCTCGCCCGGGCGCTGGCGTCGGACACCGACATCCTGCTCATGGACGAGGCGTTCTCGGCACTCGATCCGCTCATCCGCAAGGAGATGCAGGAGCAGCTCGTCGAACTGCAGCAGGAGCTCGGCAAGACGATCGTCTTCATCACGCACGACCTCAACGAGGCGATGTTCCTCGGCGACCGCATCGCCGTCATGCGCGACGGACGCATCGTCCAGCTCGGCACCGCCGAGGAGATCCTCACCGATCCCGCCGACGACTACGTGGCCCAGTTCGTGCAGGATGTCGACCGCTCGCGCGTGCTGACCGCCGGCAACGTCATGGAGGCGCCGCGTGCCGTCGTCACCGCCTCGGCCGGTCCGAGGGCGGCGCTGCGCTCGATGCGCGACCTGCAGACCTCGATGGTCTTCGTCGTCGGCGGCGGCCGACGCCTGCTGGGCGTCGTGCACGACCGCGACGTGCTGCGCCTCGTGCAGCGCGGTGAGCGATCGCTCGAGCCGGCGATCAGCGACGACCACCCCGTCGTCGGCGCCGACGAGCACCTCTCCGAGCTCTTCGAGAGCGCCGTCGAGAGCCAACTGCCGCTCGCGGTCGTCGACGACCAGGGGCGCCTGCTCGGCGCCGTGCCGCGCGTCACCCTGCTCGCAGCCCTCGGCAACGTCTCGTCGAACACGGGGGAGCACGCCGTCATCGAGACGCCCGCCACGATCCCGGTCGACGTCATCACCGCCACGCTGCACCGCACGTCTCGGCCCGACACGGCGATCGCCGACGCGGCCGACGCGAGCGCCGTGGCAGCGGCGGCGGCCGAGGCCGCCGACATCCGCGCCGAAGCCACGCGAGCGGAAGCCGCGGGGGAGAGGAGCCCGGTGTGAACGACTTCCGCCTTCCGCTCGGCGACTGGGCCGACGCCGCCATCCACTTCATCACCGACGTCTTCGGCGGGTTCTTCACGGTCGTGCGGAACGTCTTCGCCGGCTTCTACGACCTCGTCGACTTCGCCCTGCAGACGCCGCCGTTCTGGGTCGTCATCCTCGTGCTCGCGGCGATCGCCTGGCTCGCGAAGGGCTGGAAGCTCGCCATCGGCACCGCCCTCGGCCTCCTCGTGATCGTCGGCGTCGACCAGTGGGACAACGCCATGTCGACGCTCGCCCTCGTGCTCGTCGCCTCGCTCATCGCCGTGGTGATCTCGGTGCCGCTCGGCGTCCTCGCCGCCCGGTCCGACATGGCGTCGAGGATCATCCGCCCGATCCTCGACTTCATGCAGACGATGCCCGCGATGGTCTACCTGATCCCGGCGCTCATCCTCTTCCGAGTCGGCGTCGTGCCCGGCATCGTCGCGACGATCATCTTCGCGATGGCGCCCGGCGTCAGGCTCACCGAGCTCGGCATCCGCGGCGTCGACAAGGAGGTCGTCGAGGCCGGCCAGGCCTTCGGCTCCTCGCCGTGGCGCATCCTCCGCCAGATCCAGCTGCCGCTCGCGATGCCGAGCATCATGGCCGGCGTCAACCAGGTCATCATGCTCTCCCTCTCGATGGTCGTCATCGCGGGCATGGTCGGCGCAGGCGGGCTCGGCGGCGAGGTCGTGCAGTCGCTCACCCGCATCGACGTCGGCCTCGGCTTCGAGGCCGGGCTCTCCGTCGTGATCCTCGCGATCATCCTCGACCGGGTCACCGGTGCGCTCGGCACCCGGCGCAAGCCGGGCCGGCGACGCGGGCCGGCACCGGCGACGGATGCCTCGGAGCCGCTCGGGCCCGAGGCCGAACGGCTGCCCGCGGCATCCGCCACCGCCTGACCCGCGGCGAACGACTCGCCGTGCGGGATCGCGCGGCGCTCCCCAACACCCGTGACACAGCACACGGGAGGAAAGGAACACACATGAAGAAGCGCACGCTCACCGGAGCACTCGCACTCGGAGTGGTCTCCGCGCTCGCCCTCGGCGGCTGCGCCGCCGGTGCAGAGGCCGAGACCCTCGAGAACGGCGACGAGAAGTCCGTCACGATCGCCGTGTTCAACGGCTGGGACGAGGGCATCGCCGCGAGCGAGCTCTGGAAGGCCGTGCTCACCGAGCAGGGCTACGACGTCACGCTCGAGTACGCCGACCCCGCGCCGGTCTACTCCGGTCTCACGACCGACGACTACGACGTGACCCTCGACACGTGGCTGCCGATCACGCACGCCGACTACATCGAGCAGTACGGCGACGACCTCGTCGACCTCGGCGCCTGGAACGAGGACGCCAAGCTCACGATCGCCGTGAACGAGGACGCCCCGGTCGACTCGCTCGCCGACCTCGCCGCGAACGCCGAGCTGTTCGACAACCGCCTCGTGGGCATCGAGCCGGGCTCGGGCCTGAACCGGGTCACGACCGACGAGGTCATCCCCGCCTACGGCCTCGAGAAGATGGACTACCTGACGAGCTCGACGCCCGCGATGCTCGCGGAGCTGACCGCCGCGACCGAGAACGGCGAGAACGTCGCCGTGACGCTCTGGCGCCCGCACTGGGCCTACGACGCGTTCCCCATCAAGGACCTCGAGGACCCCGAGGGCGCGCTCGGCGACGCCGAGGGCATCCACTCGTTCGGGGGCAAGGGATTCGAGACGTCGCACCCGACCCTCGCGGGCTGGCTGAAGGACTTCACGATGGACTCCGAGCTGCTCTTCTCGCTCGAGAACGCGATGTTCAACGCCGACGGCTCCGACGACTACGCGCCGGCCGTCGAGCAGTGGATCGCCGAGAACCGGGACTTCGTCGACACGCTGACGAAGTAGCTCGCAGCCCTGACGCGAACAGGCGGGTGACGAGAGGGGGCGGATGCCGCGGCATCCGCCCCGTCCGGTCACCCGCCTCGCTCGTCTCCGAGCGTCGAGGGCCTACCCTCCGGGCG
>NZ_JBHURI010000066.1:0-24231 GCF_042673425.1 Agromyces sp. NPDC056965
GCCCCGCGGATTCCGCGGGGCCTTCGTCATGTCACCGGGGTGTCAGAACCAGTCGGACTCCCGCACCTCTTTCATCGCGAGTCGGCGCTCGTCCTTCTCGAGGCGGTCGAGATAGAGCAGCCCGTCGAGGTGATCGGTCTCGTGCTGGAGCGCCTGGGCCATGAGCCCGGTGCCCGAGAGCTCGATCTCGTTTCCGTCGAGGTCGATGCCGCGCACACGCGCGAACGGATGCCTCGGCGTCTTGTGCCAGAGACCGGGCACCGAGAGGCATCCTTCGTCGATCAGTTCCTTCTCGCCCGTGACCTCGAGTTCGGGGTTCAGGATGTACCCGACCTCCCCGTCGACGTTGTAGCTGAAGGCGCGCAGGTTCACCCCGATCTGGGATGCCGCGACGCCGGCGCGTCCGGGCAGCCTGACGCTGTCGAGCAGATCTGCGACGAGACCGCGCACGCGATCGTCGACCTGTTCGACGGGGGCGGAGACGGTCTTCAAGACAGGGTCGCCGAACAGGCGAATGGGGCGTTCCGGCAAGGGTTCTCCGTTTCAGTGCTCGCGCTCGGCGGGCATGCCTTCCACCACGAGCGCCGCGAGCTCTCGAGCCGCGTGCTGGGTGACGGGTCGCAGCTCGTGCCAGTTCACGACGGAACCTGCGGCGAGCTGGGGATCGTATGGGATGCGCACGATCTCGCGCACCCTGGATTGGAAGTGCGCTTCGATCTCGTCGACCTTCACGAGGTGCGTGCCCTGCGTGGCGAGGTTGATCGCGACGACCGCGTTGCGCACGAGTTCGCCGTAGCCGTTCGCCTCGAGCCAGGTGAGCGTCTCCGACGCGAGCCGTGCCTCGTCGACGCTGCCGCCCGAGACGATCACGACGGAATCCGCGCGCTGCAGCGTCGCCCGCATGACGGAGTGCACGATGCCGGTGCCGCAGTCGGTGAGCACGATCGAGTAGTAGCGGGCGGCGAGGCCGGCGACGACGTTGTAGTCGTTGTCGTCGAAGGCCTCGGAGAGCGTCGGGTCGGTGTCGGACGCGAGGATGTCGAGGCGCGTCTCGTCGCGTGAGACGAAGCGCGAGAAGTCGGTGTAGCCGCCGATCGACGAGGCCTTCGCCACGACGTCGCGCACCGTCTCGCGGGTCTGCCGGTCGACGCGCTCGGCGAGCGTGCCCCGGTCGGGGTTCGCGTCGATCGCGATGATGCGATCGTCGCGTGCATTGGCGAGAGCCATGCCCAGGAGCGCGGTGATCGTCGTCTTGCCGACCCCGCCCTTGCGTGTGAGCACGGGCACGAACCGCGCGCCGCCCTCGAACCGTCGCTGGATGCGGTGGCTCATGGCCTTGTACGCCTGCACCTTCGGCGAGTCGCCGAGGTTCACGAGGTGGAGAGAGGCCTCGTAGACGAGCCGGTTGAAGCCGCCCTGCGGCGCCGGACGGGTCGTGCGGTTCAGGTCGATGAGCCGGTCGGCGGTGAGCGAATCGGCCGACTCGGGCACCTCGGCGGGAAGCGCGGGCTCACCCGGGACGTCGACGATCGCGACGTGACTGCCGGTATCGGTGCTCACGCGCTCACGCCGGGTCTTCGTCGCGTCGGAGGCGAGCAGCGCGCTGTACGGCGACGGTTCCCGCCGCGACGCGCCTCGGTAGGCTGCGCCGGCCAGCGCCGGGGTGATGACCTCGACCGACGTGGTGCTCGTGCCGCCGCCGACGAGGCTGCCGGGGTTGACCGCGACGTCGTCGATGGCCACCGCCACCTCGTCGTCGGGCATCTCGTGCACCGGTGCCGGTGGCAGGTCGACGCGAACGCTCGGGTTCGCCGCCGCATCGTCTGCCGAGTGCGCGCCGGACGCCGCCGACCTGCGAGCGCGGTCGAGTGCGGACGTGCCTGCTCCCGAACCTCGACGCGCCGCGATGCCGTCGTTGAAATCGTCTTCAGTCACCGATACCCCTCCTCATCAGTGCCAACCGCTACCCAGCCTAGCGCGGGCGAACCGCCGAGCGAGGGTGCATCGCCTAGCGAGGGCGCACCACGACGAGCAGGTCGCCCGCCTCGACCTGCTGCGTCTTGGGGATCGCGACACGCTCGACGACACCCGCGACGGGCGAGGTGATGGCGGCCTCCATCTTCATCGCCTCGATGGAGGCGACGCTCTGGCCGGCCGAGATCTCGGTGCCCGCTTCGACCTGCAGCGTCACGACTCCGGAGAACGGCGCCGCGATCTGCCCGGGCTGGGAGGCATCCGCCTTCTCGGCCGTGCGGGTCTCGACGACGATGGAGCGGTCGCGGACGAAGACCGGGCGGAGCTGCCCGTTCAGGATCGTCATGACCGTGCGCATGCCCTTGTCGTCGGCCTCGCCGATCGCCTCGAGTCCGGCGTAGAGCCGGACACCGGTCGCGATCTCGACGACGTGCTCAGCACCCTGCCGGAGTCCGTACAGGTAGTCGGCGGTGTCGACGACCGACAGGTCGCCGAACAGTTCGCGGATCTGCTCGTACTGGCGGGTCGGTGCGGGGAACAGGAGCGCGTTCAGCATCGCCCGTCGCGTCGTGCTGTCGGCTTCGAGGGCCTCGCGCTGCTCGGCCGTGAGCTCGGTCACGCCGATGCGGACGTCTTTGCCGGCGAGCACCTTGGTGCGGAACGGCTCGGGCCAGCCGCCGGGCAGGTCGCCCAGCTCACCGGCCATGAAGCCGATGACCGAATCGGGCACGTCGTACTTCTCGGGGTTCGCCGCGAAGTCGTCGGGGTCGGCCTTGACGGCGGCGAGGTGCAGGGCGAGGTCGCCCACCACCTTCGACGAGGGCGTGACCTTCGGCACGCGGCCGAGGATGCGGTCGGCCGCGGCGTACATGTCCTCGATGAGCTCGAAGTCGTCGGCGAGGCCGAGGGCGATCGCCTGCTGGCGCAGGTTCGACAGCTGACCACCGGGGATCTCGTGGTGGTACACACGACCGGTGGGGCCCGGCAGGCCCGACTCGAACGGGCGATACAGGCGGCGCACGGCCTCCCAGTACGGCTCGAGGTCGGAGACCGCGTCGAGCGAGATGCCCGTGTCGCGCTCGGTGTGCGCGAGCGCGGCGACGAGCGACGAGGCGGAGGGCTGGCTCGTGGTGCCCGCCATCGGCGCGCTCGCGACGTCGACGGCGTCGACGCCGGCACGGCTCGCGGCCAGGAGCGTCGCCAGCTGGCCGCCGGCGGTGTCGTGGGTGTGCAGGTGCACCGGAACGTCGAATCGCTCGCGCAGCGCGCCCACGAGCTTCTCGGCGGCTGCCGGACGGAGCAGGCCCGCCATGTCCTTGATCGCGAGCACGTGCGCGCCCGCCCCGACGATCTGATCGGCGAGCTTCAGGTAATAGTCGAGCGTGTAGAGATCTTCGGCGGGATCGAGCAGATCGCCCGTGTAACACAACGCAACCTCGGCCACCGCGTGGCCGGTCGAGAGCACCGAGTCGATCGCCGGGCGCATCTGCGAGACGTCGTTCAGCGCGTCGAAGATGCGGAAGATGTCGACACCCGTCGCAGCCGCCTCGCGCACGAACGCATCGGTCACCTCGGTCGGGTACGGCGTGTAACCGACCGTGTTGCGACCGCGCAGGAGCATCTGGATGTTGATGTTCGGCAGGGCCTCGCGAAGGGCTGCGAGGCGATCCCATGGGTCTTCGCCGAGGAAGCGGAGGGCGACGTCGTACGTCGCACCGCCCCACGCCTCGACCGAGAGGAGCTCGGGGGTCATGCGCGCGACGTACGGTGCGACGGCCACGAGGTCGCGCGTGCGCACCCGGGTCGCGAGGAGCGACTGGTGCGCGTCGCGGAACGTGGTCTCGGTCACGGCGAGCGGCGTCTGGGCCCGGAGCGCGGTCGCGAAACCGGCCGGGCCGAGCTCGAGGAGGCGCTGGCGCGAGCCCGCGGGCGCCGGAGCCGAGAGGTCGATCACCGGCAGCTTCTCGGCCGGGCTGACGGTCGTCGGAGCCGGTCCGTTCGGCTGGTTCACCGTGACGTCCGCGAGCCAGTTGAGGATCTTGGTGCCGCGGTCCTTCGAGACGCGACCACGCAGCAGCTGCGGACGCTCATCGATGAACGAGGTGCTGAGGTCGCCGGCGACGAACGCCGGGTCTTCGAGCACGGCCTGCAGGAAGGGGATGTTCGTCGAGACGCCGCGGATGCGGAACTCGGCGAGAGCGCGCTTCGCGCGGGCGACCGCGGCCGGGTAGTCGCGGCCACGGCACGTGAGCTTGGCGAGCATCGAGTCGAAGTGCGGGCTGATCTGGGCGCCCGGGTTGATCGTGCCGCCGTCGAGGCGGATGCCGGCGCCGCCCGGCGACCGGTAGGTCGTGATCTTGCCCGTGTCGGGGCGGAACCCGGCGGTCGGGTCCTCGGTCGTGATACGGCACTGGAGCGCTGCGCCGCGGAGCCGGATCGAGTCCTGCTGCAGGCCGAGCTCGGCGAGCGACTCCCCCGCGGCGATGCGGATCTGGGAGACGACGAGGTCGACGTCGGTGACCTCCTCGGTGACCGTGTGCTCGACCTGGATGCGCGGGTTCATCTCGATGAACACGTGCTCGCCGGCACGCTCGCCCGCGGTGTCGAGGAGGAACTCGACCGTGCCGGCATTGACGTACCCGATCGACTTCGCGAACGCGATCGCATCCCGGTAGAGCGACTGGCGCACGTCGTCGGAGAGGTTCGGCGCCGGAGCGATCTCGATGACCTTCTGGTGGCGGCGCTGCACGGAGCAGTCGCGCTCGAAGAGGTGCACGGTCTCGCCCGAGGCGTCGGCGAGCACCTGGACCTCGATGTGGCGGGGCCGCAGCACGGCCTGCTCGAGGAACATCGTCGGGTCGCCGAAGGCGCTGTCGGCCTCGCGCATGGCCTCTTCGAGGGCTGCGCGGAGGTCTTCCTTCACGGCCACGCGACGCATGCCGCGACCACCGCCGCCGGCGACCGCCTTGGCGAAGATCGGGAAGCCGACCTCGTCGGCCTGGGCCACGAGCTCCTCGATGTCGCGCGAGGGCGGCGTCGACTTCAGCACCGGCACGCCCGCGGCGATCGCGTGCTCCTTCGCCGTGACCTTGTTGCCCGCCATCTCGAGCACGCGCTTGGGCGGGCCGATGAAGGTGATGCCCGCGGCCTCGGCCGCCTGTGCGAGCTCGGGGTTCTCGGAGAGGAATCCGTAGCCCGGGTAGATCGCGTCGGCGCCCGACAGCTGCGCCACGCGGATGATCTCCGCGACGTCGAGGTACGCGCGCACGGGATGACCCGGCTCACCGATCTGGTACGCCTCGTCGGCCTTCAGCCGGTGCAGGGAGTTGCGGTCTTCGAACGGGTACACCGCAACCGTCTTCGCGCCGAGTTCGACGGCGGCTCGGAACGCTCGAATGGCGATCTCGCCGCGGTTGGCAACCAGGATCTTCGTGAACATGCAGACCTTTCAGACTGGATTCCGCACAGCGAACGTTTAGGTATCGCCCGAGTAGTAAAGGTAACGTATCTGCCGTGCACGTACTCAGCGTCAGTTCTCTGAAGGGCGGTGTCGGGAAGACCACCGTCACCCTCGGACTGGCGTCGGCGGCGTTCGCCCGCGGCGTCCGTACCCTCGTGGTCGACCTCGACCCGCAATCCGACGTCTCGACCGGCATGGACATCCAGGTCGCCGGTCACCTCAACGTCGCGGATGTGCTCGCCTCCCCCAAGGAGAAGATCGTGCGCTCGGCGATCGCGCCGAGCGGCTGGGCCCGTTCGAACCCGCAGTCGACGATCGACGTCATGATCGGCAGCCCGTCGGCGATCAACTTCGACGGCCCGCATCCGTCGATCCGCGACATCTGGAAGCTCGAGGAGGCGCTCGCCAACGTCGAGGCCGACTACGAGCTCGTGCTCATCGACTGCGCACCGTCGCTGAACGCGCTGACCCGCACCGCCTGGGCCGCGAGCGACCGCGTCGCCGTCGTGACCGAGCCCGGCCTGTTCTCGGTCGCCGCAGCCGACCGCGCGCTCCGTGCGATCGAGGAGATCCGGCGGGGGCTCTCGCCGCGACTTCAACCGCTCGGCATCATCGTGAACCGTGCGCGCGTGCAGTCGCTCGAACACCAGTTCCGGATCAAGGAGCTGCGCGACATGTTCGGCCCCCTCGTGCTCTCCCCCCAGCTGCCCGAGCGCACCTCGCTTCAGCAGGCGCAGGGCGCTGCGAAGCCCCTGCACATGTGGCCGGGCGAGAGCGCCGAAGAGATGTCGGCGAACTTCGATCAGCTGCTCGAGCGCGTGCTGCGCACGGCCCGCATCGGCGAGTTCGCCGGGCTGCCGCTCGAGGCTCCGAGCGCCACCGCCTGATCTGCCGCGCCCGCGGGCACGCTGATCTGCCGCGCGTGCGGGCACGCCGTTCGTCCTCGCGACCGGTCGGCCGCGCAGAACGAACGAATCAGGAGATCTTGCGCGAGCGCGCGCCGCGTCGCGCGGCGAGTTCGTCCATCGGGTCGGCCGGTTGCGTGCCGATCTCGACGAGGGTCGACTCGACTTCGCGGAGCACCTTGCCCACGGCGATGCCGAACACGCCCTGGCCGCGGTTGACCAGGTCGATGACCTCGTCGTCGGACGTGCAGAGGTAGACGCTCGCACCGTCGCTCATGAGCGTCGTCTGCGCGAGGTCGTCGATGCCGGCCTCGCGGAGCTGCGTCACCGCCGTTCGGATCTGCTGCAGCGAGATGCCGGTGTCGAGCAGCCGCTTCACGAGCTTCAACACGAGGATGTCGCGGAAGCCGTAGAGGCGCTGCGAACCGGAGCCCGCTGCGCTGCGAACCGTGGGTTCGACGAGTTGGGTGCGCGCCCAGTAGTCGAGCTGGCGATAGCTGATGCCTGCGGCGCGAGCCGCGACCGCGCCCCGATACCCCGTTGCGTCGTCGTGCTCGGGCATGCCGTCGGTGAACAGCAACCCGAGGTCGTACCGCGAGCGTGGAGTCCGGTCGAGCTCACTCATCCGATTCGCCCCTCACTCTCGCGCCGGCACCCCGTCGGCGCGAGTCCCACGCTACCGAGGGCGGCAGGCTCTGTCGAACACATCCGGCCGAACGTCACGGCGTGTCGCGAGATCATCGCGCGAGTCGACCGAGCGACGCCCGAACGACGCTCGCATGCACGGCCTCGAGATGCTCCGCGAGTTCGAGGCCGCGCTCGACGGCGCGGGCCTTGTCGGCGGGATCCGCTCGTCGTGACGGAGTGATCGCGCGCTCCACGAGCGCCGCCTCGCGTTCCGCCGCTGCGCGCACACCACGGAGGTGCCGCGGCTCGATGCCGACGGCCCGGAGCGCCACGAGCGAACGCAGCACGCCGAGGGCCTCGTCGCCGTAGTACTCGGCCGCAGGCAGGAGCGACGCCGAGACGGCGTCGTCGAGCAGGCCCGCCGTCGCCCGCGCCTCGGCGATGAGTTCGTCACGCCGGAACCTGCGGGATCCCGCGAGGAACGCCGCAGCGCTCGTGGCGCCGGGCAGTGCCGGAGTCTCACCCGCGTCGATCGCCTCGAGGTGCGTGCGGATGACCTTCAGCGGAAGATAGTGGTCTCGCTGCATGGAGAGCACGACCGTGATGCGCTCGACGTCGGACGTCGAGAACTTCCGGTAGCCGGCCGCAGTGCGCGCCGGTGAGACGAGACGCTGTTCTTCGAGGAACCGCAGCTTCGACGGGGTCAGTTCTGGGAACTCGGGCTGAAGCCGTGCCAGCACCTGACCGATGCCCAGCAGTGGCGCCTGGCCGCTCGCGCGCGTCGACGCAGCGGAAGCCGTCACTATTCGCTCGCCACCGGAGCCAGGTCGCGCCGTGAGGCGTAGAAGGTGAGCCGGAACTTGCCGATCTGCACCTCTGCACCATCGCTCAGGAGCGCCGTCTCGATGCGGACTCCGTCGAAGTACGTGCCGTTCAGCGAGCTGAGGTCGCGCACTTCGAATGCCGAACGGTGCCGCACGAACTCCGCGTGCCGGCGGGAGACGGTCACGTCGTCGAGGAAGATGTCCGCGTCGGGATGACGACCCACGACGGTCACATCGGTGTCGAGGAGGAACCGGGCCCCGCTGTTGGGTCCGCGACGCACGATGAGCAGCGCAGAACCCGAGGGCAGCGCGGCGATCGCCTCCTGCTCCTCAGCCGAGACATCGGCGTCGAGCGCGCTCAGTTGCGCTGCCGCCTCCCGACTGAATCCGATGGTCGTGTCGGTGGCCCCGCCGACCGCAGCGTTCGTCGACGTGGTCGTCGAAGGCTCGCTCCCGGTCTCGGCACCATCGGCCTGAGTGTTGTCGCTATCCGCCACACTAACCTCCCTGTCCCAGCGTATCCGATCGGGGCTCGTCTGCCACCCGCGGAATGCGGATGACGCGAGCGGTCTCGATCGCGTAGATGATGCCCGCCCACCAGTACAGGAACGCACCCCATAGGGTGATCGCCCAGCCGATGGGTTGGCTGACGACGGCGACCGCGGGGAACGCGAGTCCCAGCATGATCACCGGCAGACCGAAGAACAGGGCGAAGGTCGCGACCTTGCCGAGTTGGTGAACGGGCAACGGCCCGAAACCGTGATTGGCGAGCACGACGCCCAGCACGAGGAGGAACACGTCACGGGCGACGATGACGATGACGATCCACCACGGCACGAGGCCCTGTGCGGCGAGGCCGACGAGCGCGGCGAAGATGTACAGCCGGTCGGCGGCGGGATCGAGCAGCTGCCCGAGACGGGTCACCTGCCCGAGCCGGCGTGCGAGGTATCCGTCGAGCAGGTCGGTGAGGCTCGCGACGACGAGCACGATGAGCGAGATCACGTAGTCGCCGCGCACGATGAAGACCAGGAAGACCGGAACGAGTGCCAGTCGGAGCATGCTGAGGATGTTCGGGATCGTCCAGATCTCCGAACCGACCTCCCCCGAGCGTTCCCCAGCCACGGTCCGATCCTATCGATCCGTAGAATGCCGCCATGGGTCCGCTCATCGTGTGTCTCTTCATCTGCGCCGCGATCACGCTCGCGACATGGGTCGCCTCGCTCGCCACTCGCGAGTACTCGTGGGTCGATCGCATCTGGTCGATCGCGCCGATCGTGTACGTCTGGGTGTTCGCCGTCTCGTCGGGGTTCGACGGTCGGCTCGTGCTCATGGCGGTGCTGGTCTCGGCATGGGGCATCCGCCTGACCTTCAATTTCGCACGCAAGGGCGGGTACCGCCCCGGCGGCGAGGACTACCGCTGGGCGGTGCTGCGCGGGCGGATGTCGCGTGCCGGGTTCGCCGCGTTCAACCTGCTCTTCATCTCGATCTACCAGAACGCGGTGATCCTGCTGTTCTGCCTCCCGGCCGCGACGGTGTTCGCCACCGGTCCGGTGCCGCTCGGCCCCGCCGACGCGGTGCTCGCCGTCGTGTTCCTCGCGCTGCTCGCCGGTGAGACGGTCGCCGACCAGCAGCAGTGGGCGTTCCACCGGTGGAAGACCGCCGAGCGAGCCGCGGGCCGCACTCCGGAGCCCGGGTTCCTGCAGACCGGCCTCTTCCGCTTCTCGCGGCACCCGAACTTCTTCTTCGAGCAGGCCCAGTGGTGGGTCTTCTACGGATTCGCCGTGGCGGCGACTGGAGTCTGGCTGCACTGGTCCGTCGCGGGCGCCGTGCTGCTCACGACCCTCTTCATCGGTTCGACGATCTTCACGGAGTCGATCACGCGGGCGAAGTACCCCGACTACGACGACTACCGGGCCCGGACCTCGCCGATCGTGCCGTGGTTTCCGCGGCGGGCGATGACGCCGGTCGACGAGTGCACCGCCTGACGCGGCCGCGCCTCAGAGACGAGCCGCGAGGCCGGACCAGCCTTCGGCGAATCGCGGATGCAGCGGCAACTCGGTCACCCGGTCGATCGCGATCCACCGCAGTTCGATGCTCTCGGGGTCGCTGACGACGGGAGCGAACCGCTCGGCGGCATCCGCGACGACGGTCGTGTACGACCAGTAGCCGAGGTCGAGCACGGTGCTGAACCGCACCTCGAGGAGCGCCGGAGGCACGCCCGCCTCCTCGCCGGCCTCGCGGACTGCGGCCTCCACGGCGCTCTCGTGCTCATGCCGGGCACCCCCCGGCATGCCCCAGGTGCCGCCGAAATGGCTCCACAGCGCCCGATGCTGCAGCAGTACCTCGCGCTCGGGACTCACGACCAGCAGGCCCGCCGCTCCGTACCTGCCCCAGTACTTCGCGCCATCGGGGCCCACGACCCATTCGTCGCCGCTCGCTCCGCTCATGAGACCAGCATGCCGCACAGACGACCGGTGCCGGTGCGGTCGTAGGCTGTTGACATGAACGGCGAGTCCCCCGTGCGCGTCGATGCCTGGCTCTGGGCGGTGCGGCAGTTCAAGACGCGGTCCGCGGCCACAGCGGCATGCCGGGCCGGGCATGTGCGCGTGAACGGCGAACGCGCGAAGGCGGCGCAGTCGGTGCGCCCCGGCGACGAGGTGCGCGTGCGCGTCGGCGGATTCGACCGCATGCTCGTCGTGCGGCAGACGCTCGTGAAGCGGGTCTCGGCGACCGTTGCGGCGACGGCGGTCGACGACCGCACGCCTCCCCCGCCGCCGCGCGAGACGGTGGCCGTCGTCGCGACCCGGGACCGGGGCGCAGGGCGCCCGACGAAGCGGGAACGGCGCGACCTCGAGCGCCTTCGCGGTCGCTGATCGCACACGGCGTAGCCTGATCCTCGTGCACACCGAACTGAGCCACGAACCCGACGCCCGCCGATACGTCCTGCGGGTCGACGGCGACATCGCGAGCGTGCTCGACTACCGGGAGCTCGGCGACTCGGTCGCGTTCACCCGCACGTTCACGAACCCGCCGTACCGGGGCAGCGGCCTGGCCGGCGAGCTCGTCGAGTTCGCGGTCGACGATGTCGAAGCGAACTCGACGAGGCGCATCGTGCCGAGCTGCTGGTACGTGGGCGAGTGGTTCGACCGCCATCCCGATCGAGCCGGACTGCTCGACCCTCGCACCGTCTGAGCGCCGGGATCAGTACCAGTTCATCGACTGGGAGTGCGACCACGCGCTGCAGGGCGTGCCGTAGCCGCGCGCGATGTAGTCGAGGCCCCAGCTGATCTGCGTCGCCGCGTTGGTCTCCCAGTCGGAGCCGGCCGAGGCCATCTTGCTGCCCGGCAGCGACTGCGGGATGCCGGTGGCACCGCTCGACGCGTTGTAGGCGGTGTACGACCAGCCCGACTCCTTCTGCCACAACTGGTTCAGGCACTGGAACTGCGATTCGTTCCAGCCGTACTTCGATGCTGCGAGAGCGCGGGCGGTGGATCGAGCGCCGTCGGGCGTGTTCGCCTGAGCGAGCGCAGCGGCCGCCGCGGCGGCCTGTTCCGCCTGCACGCGGTCGAACTCCGCGGCCGCGGCCTCGGCCTTCGCCGTTTCGGAGCGCGTCTGCTTGGTCAGGTCCACGATCGAATCGATCGGGAGCCGCTCGTACTCGCCGAGCGACGCGACGGATGCCGCGAGGCCGCTGGAGTCGACCTTGCCGTCGACCGCGGCGAGCGTGGCGTTGGCGACCGTGAGCGTGTCCTGCGCGCTGTGGCGCGTGCGGGCCGCGGCGATCGTGGAGTAGGCGCCGAGCTGTTCCGAATGGACGCCAGTCGACTCGGCGAGTGCGGTCGTGGCGTCGATGCTGGCCTGCGTGCTCATCGCCGACTGCACGGTGAATCCGGTGCCGACGACGAGGCCGGCGGCGATGACAGCGCCGGCGGCGATCAGCCGCTTGCGTCCGATGCGGCGCTTGCGGATGCTGCGGCGAGGGTGTCGTTCTTCGGGGGCGGTTTCGGTTTCGGGCGTGGTGATGTCGTTGCGCATAGGTTCTGGGTTGCTCGGATCAGGTTGGGGGACGCCCCCGAGCGAGGGCAGAAGTCAGACACTCTGCCCGGAGTTTCTGAAGGGTTCCTCATTTCTTGCTGTGCAGACCATGAAGACGGCTCCCTGAGCCGTGGATACTGGGAGGATGCCCAGCAACGCTCCGCAGCACCGACCCGCCGACGCCGACCGGTGCCCCTGCCGGAGCGGGAGCACGTTCGGCGAGTGCTGCGGCCCCCTCCTCGCGCGCACCGCCGACGCACCGACTGCGGTGCAGCTCATGCGTTCGCGGTACACCGCCTTCGCGATCGGCGACGCCGAGTACCTCCGTGCGACCTGGCACCCCGAGACGCGTCCTGCGGATCTCGACCTCGACGACGAGACGACGTGGCTCGCCCTGGAGATCGTGGCGACCGAGCGCGGCGGCCCGTTCGATCGTGACGGCGAGGTCGAGTTCCGCGCCACGCACCGTTCCGAGGGCGAGCGCGGAGTGCTGCACGAGCGGAGCCGGTTCCTCCGCGAAGACGGCAGGTGGTTCTACGTCGACGGCGACGTCTGAGCGCGCAACGCTCAGTCGCGCTCGGCCTCCGTGCCGAATCCGTCGCGCAGCGCGCGTTCCTCGGACCCTTCGAGTTCTTCGAAGACCGTGATCTGGAGCCCGGCCGGCGCATCGAGACGTGAGTTGAGCGAGCGCCACGGCGTCTCGACCGGTTCGGCGACGACGGCTGCGCCGGCCTCGGCGAGACGCCGAGTCGTGCCCGCGCCATCCGTCACCTCGAAGGCGAGCCGGATGCGCTGGCTCGGGCGCCCCTCGGCCTCGAGCTCGTCGATCACTCGCTTGTGGGTCGGGTTCGCGATCTCGAGTGTCGCCCTCCCGGCCTCGAGGATCGTCACCCGATCGTCGTCGCCCTCGGCGTAGGCCATGAGCTCGGGCATGCCGAGCGCGTCGCGGTAGAACGCCACCGCCCGTTCGTAGTCCTCTGCCTCGATGACGACGCGGAGTTGCAGGACCGGTGAGTGCGCGGCATCCGTCATGACTGCATCATGACAGACGGGGCCGTGCCGGATCAGGACGCGTCACGGGCGACGGGCCAGCACCGCGTCGTCACTCCGATGGCATCCCACACGTTGATGGCGATGATGAGCGAGATGAGCGCGGCCGTGCGCTCCTCGCCGAAGACGGCGACCGCTGCGGCGAGGTCCTCCTCCGGCACATGGGTCTCCGAGAGCCGGGTGATCGATTCGGTGAGGTGGAGGGCGGCCCGCTCGGCCGCGGTGAACAGCCCCGAGTCGCGCCACACGGCGACGGCGTGCAGTTTCTGGTCGGTGACCCCTGCCGTACGCGCATCCTTCGAGTGCATGTCGACGCAGTAGACGCATCCGTTGATCTGCGAAGCGCGGAGCCGCACCATCTCGCGAAGCTGCGTGTCGAAGCCGACCCGGTCGAGTTCGGCGGTGGCGGCATGATCGAGCGAAGCGACGGCACGGGAGAATCGCGGAACGATCGCGTCGAAGTCGAGGCGGACGGGGATGTCGACGAGTGCATCGGTGATGGTCATGGCTCAACGGTACGAGGCGAGCTGCCCACTGCTACAGTCCAATTCCATGGGAGATTCCTGGGCCATTCCCGGTCTCGATCTGCATCTCGATCTCGACCGGCGCCGGAAGGCGGCATCGCTCGAAGAGGGACTCCGCGCCGCGGTTCGCGACGGGCGGCTCGAGGCGGGCACCCGGCTGCCCGCGAGTCGCACCCTCGCCGCCGACCTCGACATCGCCCGCAACGTCGTCGCAGAGGTCTACGGCGGTCTCGTCGCCGAAGGGTGGTTGGAGGCTCGCGTCGGGGCCGGCACCTGGGTCGCCGAGCGTCCCGGAACCGGAACGGCGGTATCGAGCGTCGAGACGCCGCCGACTCCGCCGCGTGCGGGCCTCGACCTGCGCGGCGGCATTCCGGATGCCTCGTCGTTCCCCCGCCGCGAATGGGCGGCGGCGGCGCGGCGCGCGGCGCTCGATCTCCCGGCGTCCGCGTTCGGGTACGGCCCTCCGGAGGGCTCCCCTGCGCTGCGCTCCACACTCGCCGAGTACCTCGCTCGCACGCGGGGCGTCTGGGGCGATCGCGCTCGCATCGCCGTCACCCGAGGGTTCGGCGCCGCCCTGGCGACGGTCGCACGCGCACTCGTGGCGCACGGCGCCCGGCGCATCGCCGTCGAGGAATACGGTCACGAGGCGCATCGGGGCATCCTCCGCAGCGCCGGACTCGACGTGGTGGCGCTCGCCGTCGACGAGGACGGCGCCGTCGTCAGCGGGTTGGGCGGCCTCTCCGTCGACGCCGTGCTCCTGACGCCGGCGCACCAGTTCCCGACCGGTGTCGCCCTCTCCGCATCGCGACGGCTCGAGGTCGTCGCCTGGGCCGAGCGCACCGGTGCGCTCATCATCGAAGACGACTACGACGGCGAGTTCCGCTACGACCGGCGCGCGATCGGCGCGCTGCAATCGCTCGCCCCCGATTTGGTGGTCTATCTCGGCACGGCCTCGAAGAGCCTCGCCCCGGCCGTCGGCCTCGGGTGGGCCGTGGTGCCCGAGCGCCTGACCACGGCGTTCACCGCGCAACTCGTCGCGGTGAGCGGCATCGTCGACGTGCTGAATCAGTCGACGCTCGACGCCTTCATGCGGGCGCACGAGTACGACCGGACCGTACGCCGCCGTCGCGCCGAGTATCGCTCACGCCGCGAGTTCCTCGAGGTTCGCGTCGCCGCAGAACTCCGCGGATGCCGGGTGAGCGGGATGCGCGCCGGCCTGCACTGCCTCATCGAGATGCCGGCCGGCCTCGACGAACGCGGCATCGCGGCCACCGCCCTGCAGCTCGGCGTTCGGCTCGACGGGCTCGGCTCCTTCCGGCTCGGCGATGCCTCGGCGCGGCGGGCGCCCGCGATGGTCGTCGGCTACGGAGCACCGGCGCCGCACCGCTTCGAAGCGGCCGTCGACCGTGCGATCGCCGCGATCCGTGCGGAACTCGATCGGTCCACCGCGACCGATCGCCCCTGACACCGGCGGCGTCCGAGGTCGCGCGGGCGGTTCCGTCAGCTCGCTCGCGGACGAACGTGCTCGTCGAAGAACTCAGCGAGGTGACCGGCGAGCAGCTCGGGCTCCTCGTGGGCCATGAAGTGACCGCCGACCGTCGCCGGATGCCACACCCTGATGTCGCTGCAGGCGCGTTCGGCGATGCTCCTCGGGATGTCCCGGATGATCGCCTCGGCACTGAGCGTGAAGCCCGCCGGCACGGTGATCACGGGTCGAGGCGCATTGGCCGGGAAATCGAAGTACTGGCGGAACGAGGTGCCGATCGACCCGGTCGACCAGTACAGGGTCGCGAGGGTGAGGAGCGTCTCGCGATCGAACCGACGCTCGAGGACGCCGCCGGCGTCGCTCCAGTCGCGCAGCTTGTCGATGATCCAGGCGAGCAGCCCCGCCGGCGAGTCGATGAGCGCCGCCCCGATCGTGTCGGGCCGCGTGCCCATGATGGCGCTGTACCCCTGATCACCCTCGTCGAACTCGGCTTCGGCCTCGAGTACCGCGCGCTCAGCAGGCGTCAGCGGCTCCGTGAACGCCGCAGGGAACGGCGGATGGATCATGTACAGCCCGAGGACCCGCTCGGGATGCTTCGCGGCGATCCATGCGGCCACGGTGCCGCCGATGTCGCCGCCGAAGACGCCGAACCTCGCCTCGCCGACGAGCTGCAGCATCAGCTCGGACATCAGGTCGGCCATGACCTCCCGTGTCAAAGGGGCTTCGGGCAACTCCGAGAAGAGGAAGCCGGGCATCGACGGGATCACGAGGTCGAATCGGAGGCCGCGCGACTCGCCGGCGGCGTGGAGCGCTTGAATGAGCGGCAGCATCTCGAGAAAACTCGACGGCCAGCCGTGCATGACGAGCAGCGGGATGGGCTCGCCGTCGGCCGCCCCGGCGCTCGCCCGAACGAAGTGCAGGCGGGTGCCCTGCACCACTGCCAGTCGGTGGTCGAGCCGGTTCAGGCTCGTCTCGACCGCACGCCAGTCGAAGGCCTCGGCCCACTCGGTGACGAGGCCCGCGAGAGCACCGGGATCGACCCCGCCTGCCCATGGGCGACTGCTGCTGGCGTGGACGAACCTCGAGCGGCGGAGTCGGTCGCGCAGGTCGTCGAGCTCGACGTCGGAGAGGTGGATCGTGAACGGATCGCCTGCTGAGGTCATGCCCGTGCCTCCCGCTGCGCGTCGAGTGCGCGATAGGCGCGCTCGACGGCGCCGCCGAGCGCCTCGACGGGGATGGACCAGTCGTCGTGGGAGCGCAGGGCTTCAGCCGGTGTCAGCCCCGACGCGTGCGCCGCACGGAACCGATCGGCGATGAGCCCCAGTTGCGTCGCCTGCCGCTCCACGAATGCGCGGTCGACGACTCGGCCGTGGCCGGGCACCACGCGATCGGTCGGCCGCATGGCGGCGGCGAGGTCGACGAGCACTCCGGGCCAGTCGAGCGGGTAGCTGCCCGACCCGTACATCACGGGCCCCGACTCCTCGATGAGGTCGCCGAGGATCCAGACGCGCTCGTCGGGCACGAAGACCACGAGGTCGGTGTCGGTGTGCGCGGGCGACTGCGGCCGGAGTTCGACCCGGCGGTCGCCGAGGTTCAGCGTGTGCGGTTCGACGAGCGGATGCGTCGGGGGCGTCAGCACCACGTCGTCCCACTGCCGATCGGGCTCGCGACTCGGATCCGCACGCCAGGCCGCGAGACGCGGCCCCTCGAACTCGTCGAAATGGGCGGCGATGTTCGCATGGCCGTAGATCGCGGCATCCGTCGCCGTTCCCGGCCCGAAGACCTGGTTGCCGAAGGTGTGGTCGAAGTGCGCGTGGGTGTTCACGAGCCAGCGCACCGGGCGGTCGAACCGCGCTGCGATGTCGTCGGCGAGCTCCTCGGCCTCGCTCGGCTGCACCCGGGTGTCGACGAGGAGCAGCCCGTCGGAACCCTCGATCACGACGATCGAGATGTCGAAGGGGTCGTACCGGCGCTGGTGGACGCCGGGAGCCACGGTCAGCCAAGCTGTCATGCCTCGAGCGTAGCGACGCGCTGGAGGCCGAACGCTGCGCCTGCGGCGAACGCGGCGCGGATCGGGCGCAGATCAAAGGAAATGCAGAGCTTGGCGTCGTAGCGTGGCATCCGTGACCCCGCTCGACGGCACCCCGCCCACCCGGCACTCGACTCCGCCCATGCTCACGGCGCGCGCGCAGCGCACGCTCGAGACCATCGACGGCCAGACGCTCGATGAGATGCGCGCTCTCCGCGACGAGACCGAGCGCTTCATGCTGCGATACAAGTTCGGCATGGACGAGGTGATCACAAAGCTCTCGATCCTGCGCGAGGAGTTCAACCAGACGCACGACTACAACCCGATCGAGCACATCTCGAGCCGGTTGAAGAGCCTCGACAGCGTCGTCGAGAAGATGCAGCGCAAGGGCATCGACCCGACGTTCGACACCATCCGCGACACGATCACCGACATCGCCGGTGTGCGCGTGACGTGCAGCTTCGTCTCAGACGCCTACCGCATCTTCGAGCTGCTCACCGCGCAGCGGGACATCAAGGTGCTGCGGGTGAAGGACTACATCCAGGAGCCGAAGTCCAACGGCTACCAGAGCCTCCACGTCATCGTCGAGGTGCCGGTGTTCCTCTCGACCGGGGCGCACCCGGTCGCCGTCGAGGTGCAGATCCGCACGATCGCGATGGACTTCTGGGCGAGCCTCGAGCACAAGATCTACTACAAGTACGACCGTCAGGTACCGCAGGAACTGCTCGACGGGCTGACGGATGCCGCGCACACCGCCGCGGAGCTCGACGCGCGCATGGAACGGCTGCACCGCGAGGTGCACGGGGCGCCGCGGCCGCCGATCGGCGCCGACGTGCACCCCGTCGCCGGGCGGCCGAGCAACGCCGTCTGATCGCCCCGTTCAGCCGCGAGCGAGGGCGGCGAACTCCCGCGATCCCTCCTCGGTGACCCGCAGCGAGCGATCGCCCCGGCGACGCTCCACCCAGCCTTCGGCGATCATGCGTTCGAGCAGGTGAGCGCCGAGCCGCCCGGCGACGTGCGGGCGCCGCTCGGTCCAATCGAGGCATCCGCGCAGCGCGGGCCGCCGGGACGAACCGGTGACGCCGACTCCCTCGGCGATGCCGAGCCGTTGCGCGAGCGGCGCACCGGGGTCGAGCACGCCACCGGGCTCTCCTGCGACGAGCGGCGCGATCGCCCCCTCTCGCACGAGTGCGTCGGCGAGGTCGAGCGCGAGCCGCCCCGCGAAGTGGTCGTAGCACGAGCGTGCGAGGGCCAGCCGCTCCGCTGAGGCGGATTGCGCGTACGACGAGACCGTGCGCCGGGGCGCGATCAGCTGCAGCGCCTCGACGGCGTTCGCCACGTCGGCGCCCGCGAGCGTGAAGTAGCGGTGCCGGCCGAGCTTGCGATCGGTCACGAGGCCGCCGTCGAGCAGCTGCGCGAGATGCGTGCTCGCGGTCGAGGCGCTCACCCCAGCCACGGACGCCAGTTCGCTCGCGGGCAGCGACCTGCCGTCGAGGAGCGCCACGAGCATCGCGGCACGGGCGGGCTCCCCCATGAGACGGGCGGGTTCGGCGAGATCGGCGTCTCCGTGCATGCCTCCACGATACGTCGGTGACACTTCGCCCGGCGTCGAAGCGTCGCGGGCATAGCGTCGAATCATGATCGAGATCACCGAACGGGCCGAGGTCGAACGCATCCTCGTCGACCCCGCATCTCACGTTCCCGAGGCCGCCGTCCCGCCGGACACCGCGGCGTCGCCCATGACACGGTTCCGCGCGGGCGTCTCGCGCTTCGTGAACGGCGCCGAGCACGGCGCCAGGCGAGCGCGGCTCGACGACCTGCTCGGCGGCCTCGACCCGGCCGCCCTCGCCGCTGCCGCCAGTGTGCGAGCACGAGCCGGCACTCCCGCCGGGCAGATCCCCGTCGCCGTGCTCGCGGAGGCCATCGGCTTCGACGAGGTCGACGAGCTGCCGCTGCTGGCGGCGACGGTGGCGGCCGCCTACCCCGCCGGCGAGTCATCCGACCCCGATGCGGCGGACGCCGCCGTCTCCGCGCTGCTCGACGCATCCGGCTCCACCGACCCCGACGAACGGGCGCTCCGAGTGCAGCTCCTGGTGCAGGCGCACACGGCGACCACGACGCTCGTCGAGCGCGCCCTCGCCCTCGCCCGCTCCCAGGATCCTGGCGTGTCGACTCGGACGCTGCTCGAGTCCGTGCTCCGCGATGACTCCCCCGTGCCGGCCACGCGACGACTGGTCCCAGCGCGACTCGGCGGTGACGAGTCGCTCGTCACGCTCCGCCTCGACGGCCCCGACCGCGAGGCGACCGACGACCGCCCGGCCCGGATCCTCGCGTTCGGCGCCGGCCACCGAGCCTGCCCGGCACCCCACCATGCCCTGGCCATCGCCGCCGCGATCGTCGAGGCGATGCGCGCCGACGGGCGCCGAGACGAGGAGACCCCGTGATGCTGACCACCGCCGAGTTCCGCGCCCTCCATCGACCCGGTTCACCGGTGCTGCTGCCGAACGCGTGGGATCTCGCCTCCGCGCGATGGCTCGCTGCGGCCGGGCACCGTGCGATCGGCACGACGAGCCTCGGGATCGCGGTCGGCGCCGGCAAGCGCGACGGCGCCGGCGAGATCGCCGCCGAGTCCCTCGCACTCGCGAGAGCGGCCGCAGCGCACGGCATCGCGCTCAGCATCGACCTCGAGGCCGGCTTCTCGGACGACCCCGACGAGGTGGGTCGCTACGCCGGGGAACTCGCTGCGATCGGCTGCGTCGGCGTGAACATCGAGGACTCGACCGAGCACGGCGACCTGCTCGACCCCGAGCTCGCCGCGGCGAAGGTCGCCGCGATCTCGGCAGCGGCACCGGGGCTCTACCTGAACGCCCGCACCGACGGGTACTGGGTCGCGAGCGAGCGCGACGCCGCCGACCGCTTCGACGACGCCGTGGCCCGTGCCCGCCGATACCTGGCGGCCGGGGCATCCGGTGTCTTCGTGCCGGGCGCCCTCGAGACGGCGACCGTCTCAGACCTCGTCCGCGCGATCGAGGCCCCGCTCAACGTGCTCGCCCAACCGGACGTGCCGCTCTCACGGCTCGCCGAACTCGGCGTCGCACGGGTGAGCACGGGCTCGCTGCTCTTCCGCACCGCCCTCGGATCGATCACCGCGGCCGTCGAGGCGCTCCTCGCCGACGGCGAGACGGCGAGTGGCCCGACCAGCACTCCGCGCGGGGCGCCCACTGCCCCGTCGTACGCCGCGATCGCGGGGCTGCCCCTCGCACCACGCTGACTCAGGGTTGCTGCTTGGCCCGGCTCGGCTGCACGCGCATCGGCTCGCCCGGCATCTTCGGGAAGTCGGGCGGGAAGGGCAGCTCGCCGAGCCCGTCGTCGAGATCTCGCTGCCACCACTCCAGGAGCGTGTCGATGCGGCCGGGCGCGTCGTGCATGCCGTGCCACGGATCGCCGACCCGTCGGAGTCGATCGGGCACGGTGCGCACCGTGTGGTCGCCCGGATCGGTCGAATCGAGCTCGTCCCACTCCAACGGGCACGACACCGATGCCTTCGGCAGGGGGCGCGGGCAGTACGCGCCCGCCATCGTGCGGTCGCGGTTCGCCTGGTTGTAGTCGATGAAGATGCGGTCGCCGCGCTCCTCCTTCCACCAGTTGGTGGTCACCTCGTCGGGCATGCGCCGTTCGAGTTCTCGCCCGAGGGCGATCACGGCGTGCCGCACGTCGAGGAACTCGTGTTCGGCCTCGATCGGCGCGAAGACGTGGATGCCGCGACTGCCCGAGCTCTTCACGAACGCCGTGAGCCCGACCTCGCCGAGCAGCTTCCGGAGCTCCACGGCGACGGGCACCGCCTCGGCGAAGCCCGTGCCGGGCTGCGGGTCGAGGTCGATGCGCAATTGGTCGGGGTTGTCGGGGTTCTCGGCCCGCGACGCCCACGGGTGGAAGACGATCGTGTTCATCTGCGCAGCCCAGACCGCGACGGCCGGCTCGTCGATGACGAGCTGCGGATGCGTGCGCCCGCTGGGGTAGGTGACCGGCACCGACCGCACCCACTCGGGCGCCCCCTTCGGCGGGTTCTTCGAGAAGAACTGCTCGCCGTCGACGCCGCCCGGGAATCGTTGCAGCGAGACCGGACGGTCGCCGTTCGCCTCGACGAACGGCTCGCCCACGGCGATGAAGTACTCGGCGAGCTCGAGCTTCGTGATGCCGGCCTCGGGCCAGATCACCCGCGACGGACTCGAGATCCGCACGTCGCGATCGCCGTGCGGACCGGGGACGGAGAGAGTGACGGCGTCGGCCATGCAGGCGACGCTACTCCCCTCGCACGTGTGACGTCACGCGGGCTGCGACACCAATCAGGCGACGCTACTCCCCTCGCACGTGTGACGTCACGCGGGCTGCGACACCAACCAGGCGACGCTACTCCCCTCGCACCGACTGCGCTCAGGCGGTGCGGCGCGTCACGCGATCTGCGCGGTCGCCTGCGTCGCGTACCGGCGCGCCGCCCGCTCCCGTGCCTTCGCGGCCTCCTCCTCGCGGTTCTTCGGCGGCGCGGCGGTCACGAGGTCGTCGAGCAGGTGGCGGGTCACATGCGCGATCTCGGCCACTGCGCGGTCGAACGCCTCGGCGTTGGCCTTCGAGGGTTTCGTCGAACCGCTCACCTTGCGCACGAACTGCAGCGCCGCGGCCTGCACCTCGTCGTCGGTGGTCGCCGGCTCGAAATTGTGGAGGGTGTGGATGTTCCTGCACATGCCACGAGCCTAACCCGCAACCTCGAGGATGTCTCGGCTCAGCGCCGTTCGTCGCGTGCGGCGCGGGCCGCCTCGCGGGCGGCATCACGTGCCGCGTCGGCAGCCGCAGCAGCTTCGGGCGTCGGTGCCGTGCCGCCGAGCGAGCGCGGCTGCCACCACTTGCCGGTTCCGTCGACCGGGTACTCGGCCTGCAGTCGATCGACCATGCGCTGCAGCGTCGCGCGGAGCCGCTCGGTGACGGTGTGCGGATCTTCGTCGGCGCCGACGGCGATCGGCTCGCCGAACGCGAAGCTCACCGGCACCCCGAATCGCTCGAAGAACCGGACCTTGTGCCCCTTGGTCATGAGTCGGTGACCGCCCCAGACGGCGACCGGGATGATCGGCACGCCGGCCTCGGCCGCGAGACGGGCCGCGCCGGTCTTGAGCTCGCGCACGGTGAAGGACGCGCTGACGCCCGCCTCGGGGAAGACGCCGAGGAGCTCGCCGTCGCGCAGCGCGGTGACCGCTTTCGCGTAGGCCGCGGCGCCGGCCTTCATGTCGACCGGGATGTGCTTCATGCTGCGGAGCAGCGACCCGACGATCGGCTTGTCGAACACGCCCTGCTTCGCCATGAAGCGGATGCGCCGGCGGTTGGCGAGCCACGTCGCCCACTCGACGAGGGCGAACTCGAAGTAGCCGAAGTGCGTCATGGCGACCACGGCGCCGCCCGTCGTCGGCACGTGCTCGGCACCGGTCACGCTGCGCTTCAGGCCCCAGAAGCCGAACAGCGCGCGCCCGGCGACGATCGCCGTGCTGTAGATCGAGTCACTGGGGCGTCGCGTCATGCTCCCAGCGTAGGGCGTGGCGCTGAACGCGGCCTGCGTTCGCGCAGGCCCTCCGACGTGTCACATCGACGCGTGATGCGCGCCGGCGACCGGCTGCAGTCGGAAGAGCCGCACGACCCGGCCCGACTCCCGTTCGTACGCTCGGTATCCGGGCCACTGCGCCTCGATGAGCGCCCACGCTGCGTCGCGCTCGTCGTCGGCGATGCGGCTCGCGCGCACCGGCATCCGTCTGCCTCGCACCGTGATCGCCGCGTCGGGATGCGCGAGCAGGTTGTAGGTCCAGCCGGGATGGCGGTCTCGGGCGAAGCTCGTGCCCGCGACGATCGCGCGGCCGTGTCCGTCGGGCGTGTACATGAGCGCCGAGTCTCTGGGTTCGCCCGACTTCGCGCCAGTGGTGTGGAGCACGAGCGACGGCACGAGCAATGCGCTGAGCTGCACCCGCCCGCCGGACACCGCGGCGACGACCCGCTCGATCGGCGGGAGGAGGCGCGGAGCGCACCAGCGGAAGAGTCGGGTGCGGGTCAGCGGCGAGACCGCGGAGCGGACGAGATGCAGCACGGTCGGCATCCACCCATTGTGTCGTGCCGGGAGGTCCACGTCACGAGCCCGCGGCGCGCTCCTTCTCGACGGCCTCGCGTGCGGCGACGAGTTCGGCCGCGGCATCCGTCGCCCGCCGCTCGGCTCGCTGCATGCGGCGGATCGCCATCGTCGGGGCGCCGTACCGGGCGCTCACACGATCGTGCTCGTCGTCGACACCGGTCACGATGTAGGCCCCGGCGATGAGGATCACCTGGCTCGAGAGGTTCAGCCAGATGAGCAGGGCGATGAGCGAGCCGAACGAGGCGAGCAGCGGGTTGCTCGTCGCGCCGCCCACGAAGAGTCCCGAGAGGACCTGCAGCACCGAGAGTCCGACGGCACCGAGCAGTGCCCCGCTCCAGAGCGATCGGGCGCTCGGGCGCATGCCCGAGAGCACGCGGAACATCACCGCGATGAGCAGGGCATCGATCACGTAGGTCACCGCGATCGTGATGATCCGGGACGATGCGTCGAAGACCTCGTCGTGGCTCGAGATTCCGAGCCAGCCGAGCATCGTGCCGAGTGCGGTCGTGCTGAAGACCGTCACCGCGGCCGCCGCGGCGAATGCGGCGCCGAATCCGATCGCGAGGAGCAGGTCGCGGAGCATGACCCAGATGAAGAAGGTCTGGTCGTCGGGCTGCGATCCGAGGCGGCGGAAGGCGGTACGGAGCGACCCGATGGCCCCGATCGCGGCGCCGACGAGACCCACGAGGGCGAGGATGCCGGCGATGCTGAGCGTCAGCGGCTGAACGACGTCTCCGGGCGCGATCAACCCGCCCTCGCCGAACAGGCCGGGAATCGCCGCGTCGACCGTCTCGACGAGCGCGTCGAGCGCGTCGGGATTGCCCGAGAGCCAGATCCCGGCGATCGCGAAGCCGAGGAAGACGCCGGCGAAGATCGAGAAGAGCACGCGGTAGGTCACGCTGTCGGCGAGCATCGCGCCATGGCGTTCGAGGTAGAGCAGGAACGCCCGCACCGGCTTCAGCGCAAGGGCCCAGGCAGTCACCCGGGTGCCGAACGCGACCAACCCGGCGAACGGCTTCCGTTTCGCAGACGCTCGGCCGTCTCCCCCGTGCTCGCTCATGCCGTCAGGCTATCGAGCCGCGGATGCCTCGCGCAGGTGGTTGACACGGAGGTACGGAAACGGCGACGACACCGGGCGCAGAGCCCGGTGT